>JAJBTL010000106.1:2553-10193 GCA_020860865.1 Planctomycetota bacterium
TTCTCGCGGGGCCCCCATCCCCCCCCCCACGGGCGGGGCCCGCCTTTCCCCCCCCGGGGGTAACGGGCGGCCACGCCGACCACCGTTAGAAACACCGCGCCAGACAGTCTCCATCATACCGCCAACCGGTATTCGACGAGCGAGTACAACCAGGGAACCATGCCACAGAGGGTAGCCATGCTACTCCTTGAGGCTACTATGCGCGATCGGATACGGGAAAAGCCGTCGAAACACCCGGACAAGCCCTGTTCCGGATAACGAAGCGAAGCGCGTGAGGCATTGCGAGAGAATGCGGATTCCGTATTTTTTCATCGCCTTCGACCAATTTTCCGCTACACTTTTCCTTGTCCTGGTCAACTCCTCTCGGATGTTGCAACCGCTTCCAACCTCGTCGCTGCACGGGAGCGGTTCAAGGAGAGCGACCCGCCCCAAAAGCACCGCCAAGGGCTGGACGCGGAAACATCCGAGAGAAGCGGCAACGGTTGGCAAGGCCGTCAATACTGGGTTGTCGGCCGAAAGTATAAACGTATACGGAGGAGATTGTCATGGCAGGAGAAAGATGGGAGTTGAAGCGGGCGCTGGGGATGAAGAATGTCCTGGCCCTCGCCTTCGGCACCATGATCGGCTGGGGTTGGATTATGCTGGCCGGTAAGTGGGTGGAACTGGCGGGTGTCGCCGGCGCCATTCTCGCGTTTGTTATCGGCGCCGTACTGTGTATCTTCGTCGGCCTGACCTATGCCGAACTGACTCCGGCCCTGCCGCTCGCCGGCGGTGAACTGGTGTTTTCCTACCGGGGTCTCGGCTATGTCTGCGGCTGGATTACCGGCTGGATGATTACTTTCGCCTACGTCGGCGTCGCGGCCTGGGAAGGACCGGCCCTGGTGACGGCCATCGACTACCTGTGGGAAATTCCCCGGGCCGGATACCTGTGGCGAGTGGCGGGATTCGACGTCTATATTTCGTGGGTCGTCGTCGGTTCCCTTGGCGGCATTATCCTGTCCTACATCAACTACCGTGGCGTCAAGCAGTCCGCCGTCTTCCAGACCCTGGCGACGTTGGCCATGGCCATGGGCGGCATCTTTTTCCTGCTTGGCGGCATTGTCAAGGGTGACGTCTCCCACATGGTGCCGACCTTCACCTCCACGAGCGGCCTGGTGGCGGTCATTCTCATGGTTCCGGCCATGTTTGTCGGCTTCGACGTCATTCCGCAGGCGGCGGAAGAGATGAACATTCCGCTCGGCAAGATTGCCAAGGTCCTTATCCTGTCCATCTGTCTGGCGGCGGCCTGGTAC
This sequence comes from Planctomycetota bacterium, assembly GCA_020860865.1. GTDB lineage: Bacteria > Planctomycetota > SZUA-567 > SZUA-567 > SZUA-567 > JAJBSZ01. The sequence continues at coordinate 3,846 of JAJBTL010000106.1, forward strand.
ATTCTTATGATCATCGGCATCGCCCTGTCCGCGCCGAACGAAATCCGCGTCGGCGACGGTATCCCGGTAGCCGATTCCTTCGCCTACGCGATGAATCATCCGGTCTTCGGCAAGTTGATAATCATCGCCGCCATGTGCGGCATTCTGACCAGTTGGAACGGGTTCATCGTCGGCGCCACCCGCGTCCTGTTCGGCATGGGCCGGGCCAAGATGCTGCCGGCGACCTTCGGCCGCGTCCACCCGAAGTACCAGACGCCGACGTCGGCCATCATTCTCGTCGGCGCCATTACCGCCCTGTCGCCGCTCCTTGGCAAGACGTCCCTAGTCTGGTTCGTCGACGCCTCCTCGGCCGGCACCGTGGTCGCCTATTTCATGGTCGCCCTGTCCTTCCTCGCGTTACGCCGGAAGGAACCGGGGCTGGCCCGTCCGTACCTGGTTCCGGCCGGGACGCTGGTGGGGATCCTCGCCATTCTCGTGGCCGGGTTCTTCCTCTACCTCTACCTTCCGATCGGCCCGGGCGCCTTGCTGCCGGTCGAATGGGCCCTCGTTCTCGGCTGGATAGTACTCGGCATCGTCTTCTTCATCCAGAGCCAGAGCGCCTACAAGGACGTGACGCCGGAAGAACGCGAATACCTGTTGTTCGGCGACGACTATTCCCGTCCGCACCTCAAGTGGAACAGGAACAAGTAGGAACCGTTTTATATCCGTTACAGAGCGCCCGGCCGCGTCCTCGGCCGCGATCGGGCGCCGCTTTTTAACCGCGTGGTCACGGGCGACTTGAAGTGCACAGCCGTCCCGATACTAAGCTGTTCGATAACTGCCGTATCGTCGGCGGAGACGAGGAAAAAGGTCCGGCAGGCTTGTTTTGTCCGGCAGTTTGGGCGAAAACACGCCGAGAGGAGCTTTTGACGAAGTATCCGGCGGCGAGACGGTAGGTATCGAACAACTTTTACAGCACAGAATCACTTACCTTTCGAGGAGAGCACCATGTCGAAAAACGAAGAAATAACCAAGCGGAGACTCGAAGCCTGCCCCAAGGGCATTGGCGTCTCCTGCCCCTTCTACGCGGACAAGGCGAAGAACGCCGAACTGTGGGATGTCGAGGGTAACCGCTACATCGATTTCGCCGGCGGCATCGGCGTCCTGAATGTCGGCCACGTCCACGACAAGTTCCAGGCCGCCATCAAGGCCCAGGTGGAGAAGATTACCCACTCCTGCCACGCCATCGTCCCGAACGAGTTGTACATCTCGGCGGCCGAACGCCTGAACAAGATCGTCCCGGTCGGCGGCAAGGCCAAGACCTGTTTCTTCACGACCGGTGCCGAAGCGGTCGAGAACGCGGTCAAGGTCGCCCGGTCGAAGACCGGCCGCCCCGGCGTCATCGCCTTCAACGCCGCCTTCCACGGCCGCACCAACTTCACCCTCGGCCTCACCGGCAAGGTGGCGCCGTACAAGCTTGGCTTCGGGCCGTTCCCCGGCGACATCTATCACGTGCCGTTCCCGAACGCCCTCCACGGCGTTTCGGTCCAGGACACGCTGGACGCCCTAACGGACCTGTTCAAGACCGTCATCGAACCGAAGAACATCGCCGCCATCATTTACGAACCGGTTCAGGGCGAAGGCGGCTTCAACATCGCTCCAGCTGAATTCGTCACCGCCATGCGGAAGCTGGCGGACGAACACGGCATCATCCTCATCCACGACGAAGTCCAATCCGGCTTTGCCCGGACCGGCACCATGTTCGCCAGTGAACAGTACGACGCCAAGCCGGACCTCATCACCATGGCGAAGTCCATGTCCGGCGGCTTCCCCATTTCCGGCCTGTCCGGCAAGGCGGAAATCATGGACGCCCCGGGACCGGGCGGCCTCGGCGGCACCTACCCCGGGAGCCCCCTCGGCCTCGCCGCTGTCCACGCCGTCCTCGACATCATTGAGGAGGAAAAGATCTGCGACCGGTCGAAAAAGCTTGGTGAAAAGGTCATGAAACGGCTTGAAGCGTTGAAGGCCGATCTCCCGAGCCTCCGGGAAATTCGCGGACTCGGCTCGATGGTCGCGGCCGAATTCTACAAGGCCGGCACCAACGAACCCGACGCCGACTATGTGAAAAAGGTTCAGGCCAAGGCGCTCGAAAAGAAGCTCATCATTCTGACCTGCGGCACCTACTACAACGTCATCCGCTTCCTCTACCCCCTCACCATCGAGGACAAGATTATGGACGAAGCTCTGGACATTCTCGAAGCGGCGTTGAAAGAATGCAAATAGAAGTTATTCTATATCTTCGGATCGTCGTCGTAGACGAGGAAAAATGGCCGGCAGGCTTATTTTTGCCCGGTAATTTGGGCGAAAAATACGCCGAGAGGCTATTTTGACGTAGTATACGGCGGCGAGACGAGGTTATAGAACGACTTCCAAAGCGCAATCCTCCCGCTCCATTCCATCTGTAGCGCCCGTAACGAAGACTCCCCGCGCCCGTACGCGGGGAGTTCTTTTATGGATAGGCGGTGGATGGTGAAGGGGACGGAACGCCGGCGCTACCGCATTCCCGCCCGCGTAAAGGTGATGATGTCGTCCACGGCGAGAAGGGTGACGATGGTCTTGTCCAGCCGGGCGATACCGAGAATGCCGTCCGTATCGATGCCTTCATTCAGGTCCTCGAACTGGCCATCGGCGATATCGACGACGTTATGGACCCGGTCGACGACGATGCCGGTCTGCGACGTCCCTGCCGTCAGGAGGATAATGCACGTCTCCGCCGTCTCTTCCGCCCCGGTCATCCCGAGGCGAAGGCGAACGTCGATGACCGGGACGACCTTCCCCCGCACCATTGTCAAACCCTTGACATAACGCGGCGCCTGCGGCAGCGGCGTAATCGGCTGGATGCCGATAATGGCGACGACGCGCATGGCGTCGATGCCGTAGCGTTCGCCCGCCAGTTCGAACATAAGGTACTTCCCGGCCCGCGCCCGATATTCAATCGCAGTCATAACATAACCTCCCACTATAATGTGTCGGCGGCTTGGGAAAACCTGTCCCTTGCATCGCCGTGAGGATAATCCTACACTGTAAAGTAACTTGATAGTCAAGCCAATACCGTCGTGAAAAACCGATTTTTTCTCCATCAGAAAAGGGACGCCATGACGGACAGGAAGCTTATTCCCATAAGCGAATTCGCCCGCCTCTCCGGGATATCCCGCCCGAACCTGATTTTCTACGCCGAATGCGGCATATTGAAACCGGAGGCGGTCGGCCCGAACCGCTACCGCTACTACGGCGCCCACCAGCTCGAGGCCGCCTATCTCCTCATGACCCTGAAGGATCTCGGCATGCCGCTTCGGGAAATACGGGCACTCGCGGCGGAGCGGACGCCGGAAGGTATCGCCACCATATTTATCGACCAAAAGGCGAAAATCGAACAGGCCATTAGCGTCCTCCGGCAGAAACGCCTCATGGCCCAGGTCTACATCGACACCCTGGGCCAGATGACCCGGGACCGCCGCCAGGGCGGCATTCTCCAGAAGGAGCTCCCGGCCGAGTCCCTCGTCCTCGGCCCGCCGATACGGGATTTCCGCCGGGAAAACGCCAGGGAGAACTTCATCGACTTCTACAACGACGTCGCCGGTCGCGGCATCCCGTTCGGTTTTCCCCTCGGGAGCGTGGTGGAAAAGAAACGCCTTCTCGGCCGAACGGAAAACGAAACGCGCCGCCTCTACTTCCGCGTCCCCGCCTCCCGGACCCGCAAAAAAACCGGCCTCTACGTCGTCGGCTACGGCCGTGGCGACTTCGACCGCTCGAGCCGCCTCTACCCGAAGCTGTACGACTATATCGCCAATCACGACCTGGAAATCGCCGGCCACGCCTACGAGGACTATATCCTCAATTCCATCCTCGTCTCCGACCCGGACAAGTACGTCATGCGCTTGTCCATCCACGTCAGGCCAAAGAAAAACGCCACCGCGAAGAGCGGTGACGCCGGGAAGACTGAAATGGTCCAACGACGACGCGAACGCCGTCAGCCTACATGATCGAATCAAGGTATTTCCGCAGGTTTTCGGGCATATCCAAATCCGCCAGTTCCGCCTTCCCGAACCAGCCAAACTGCCCGACCTCATCCTCGGCCAACGTGACCGCCGCCTCGCCGACCGGGTGACACAGGTACACCAGGTCGATATGCCGGTGCATCCCGTCACCCGCGCCAATCTGTTCGTCAAACACAATCGCCGGCGTGTGAAGGCCCGCCACCGTCTCCGTGGCGAACCGGTTGTCCGCCGCCGCATCGAACGCCACCGTGAGCCCCGTCTCCTCCTTGACTTCCCGGAGGACGGATTCGTCCGGTGTCTCGTTTTCCTCGACATGGCCACCCGGGTACAGCCACATCCCGAGCTTGTTATGCCAAAGGAGAAGCACGCGTCCGTCACGCCGGACAATGGCGGAGGCGGTGAAATGTTTCGTCACTGTCATTGTTCTGGATCCCCTCGCGATTATACCGATTCGGAACAGGCGATGGTGACGGGCGCGTACTGCCGTTCCTCTTCCGGATACTTTCCCGCCATAAGGACGTCCGAGAGAAGCGTGACCGGCGTAAAGCCCTGGTGATGGATATTCTGGTCCACGACGAAATCGAGAAGTCCCATCCGGAGCGACTGCCGGGTGGACGCCGGGAGGTCATGGCAGACTATCCGCACCCGCCCCGTCAGCCCGGCGTCCTCCACAGCCGCGATGGCGGCGGCGGTGCTTTGCGTCGTCATGTACAGTCCGGCGACACCCGCGTTTTTTCGCAGGTGGTCGAGAACCTTCTTGTAGGTGATGTCGTAGAGGTTGTGGCTTTCAAGGATCGGAAATTGTCCGCCGGCATACCCGAGTTCCGCCAGTTTGGCCCGGAAGCCGGAGAGGCGGTTCTGCGTAGACTCGTACTCGAGGTAGTTCCCGACCGCCAGGATTGGCCCGTCCCGTGGGATAAGCTTCAGCATAAGGTCGCCGGCTATGCGGCCGGCCTTTTCGTCGTCCTGACCGACAAAACAGAGGCGCCCGCTTTTCGGCACGTCCGAATTGAAGGTGACGACGGGGAATTTTTCCCGGGTCAGGGCGAGAAGGCGTTTCCGCACCGGTGCCGTGTTCTTGGAGCAAATCGCCAGGGCCCGGGCCCCTTCGGCGAGGAGGGCCTCAATGGCCTGGATGCATTCGTCCGGCGAGTCCTCGTCGTAGCGGCGGATAAGGACATCAAGGCTGTAGTCGTTAAGGCTTGATTTGGCGCTGGCGACGCCCCGGGAAATTTCATCCTCGAAATAGGCCGGCCAGCGCGGATGGACAACGCCTATCTTGAAGTTTTGCGTCTTGAGGGCGAGGGAGCGGGCGGCGGCGTTCGGCGTGTAGTTGAACTTTCGGAGCGCCTCCTCCACCCGCTTGCGTTTTTCCGGATTGACCTTCGGCCGGCCATGCAACACCCGGTCCACCGTTCCCCGGGAGACGCCGGCGTATTCGGCAATGCTTTTCAAGGTCGGTCTGACCATAATGCGGGAGCTGTCCTCACAAGGCTACAAGTGGATTCACACAGTCCTTCGTGCGCCGCAAAAGCGGTTTTGTCAATTGTTTTGCCGTCCGTATGGACAGTGCGGGCGCGGCGTCCCGCATCCGGCGCGACGATGTTATTACGGCGTCAAACAGCGTTATCCGCCGAAGCCGTTCGGGTGGGTCGAATGCCATTTCCAGGCGCTGGCGACAATTCCCTCGAGACTGGCATGTTCCGGTTTGAAGCCGAGCACCTGTTTCGCCTTCTCGCTGGACGCGACCAGCCGGTCCGGATCGCCCGGGCGCCGTTCCGCCATGACGGCCGGGATGTCCTTCCCCGTCACCTTCCGGCACATTTCCACCACTTCCCGGACGCTGAAGCCAAGGCCGTTCCCGAGGTTGAACACGTCCGAGCGACCGCCCCGGAGCAGATGGTCCACCGCCTGGATATGGGCCTGGGCCAGGTCGAGGACGTGGATGTAATCCCGGATACAGGTGCCGTCCGGCGTGTCGTAGTCGCCGCCGAAGATGCGCACCTCCGGGCTCTGTCCCAAGGCCACCTTGAGGACGATGGGGATAAGGTGGCTTTCCGGCCGGTGGTCTTCGCCGATATGCCCGTCCGGGATGGCGCCACTGGCGTTGAAATAACGGAGCGAAACGTACCGGGGTCCGCCCGCCACTTCCGACCATTTGAACAATTTTTCCATAGCCAGCTTCGTTTCGCCGTAGGGGTTTTCCGGAACGGTCGGGGCGGATTCCAGGATGATGTCGTTCTTCGGTTTTCCGTAGGTGGCGGCGGTGGACGAGAACACGACATTCCCGACCCCGTGCTTCGCCATGCTC
>JAJBTL010000384.1 GCA_020860865.1 Planctomycetota bacterium
AAATAACCTTGACAATCCGCCCCCGGCTTTGCCATCATAGAACCGTGCGGGGACGCCGGTCGGGGGACTGGCGGGAGGTCGGGGGCACGCCCGGGAGCGACCAGCCATGACGTCTTTCTTCTTTCATGATTTTCTCATGATCAGCCGCGGCCTGACCGTGGTATTCCTTATCGTTCTTGTTCTTCTCTTCGTCGTCATGCGGATGATGGAAAAGCGGAAAGCCTCGTTCGCCCGCCGCGTCCTCGTCGCCACCGGTATCGGCCTCGTCCTCGGCTTCGCCATCCAGTTCGCCGCGGGCTTTCCGGAACAGCCGATGCAGGAGACCTTCATCATCGAGACGACAAAGTGGCTCGGCCTCGTCGGGAACGGGTTTATCGCCCTTGTCCGCATGCTGGTCATCCCGCTCATCATGGTCTCGATTATCGCCGTCATCATCAACATGCAGGGAAGCGATCTCGGCCGCCTCGCGAAAAACACCATCGCCGTCACCATGATAATGGTGATGATTTCCGTCGTCGTCGGCCTCGGCCTCGCCGTCCTTTTTAAACTCGGCACCAACTTCACCGGGCCGGTCGCCGCCACCCCGGACACCGCCATCAAGGACGTCCACCCGGTCGCCGACACCCTCCTCGCCCTTCTCCCAGCGAACCCGGTGGCGGCGATGGTGGAGACGAACATCATCGCCCTCGTCATTTTCTCCGCCTTCCTCGGCGCCGCCACCATGCGCATGAGTAAGAAATACGCGAATATCGTTAAGCCGTTCGTCGATTTCATAAACGCCCTTCAGAAGATAATCCTGTCCGTCGCCATGTACGTTATCCGCCTCATGCCCTACGCCGTCATCGCCATGCTCGCAAACACCATTGCCCAAAGGGGCATCCAGGGGATACTGGAAGTGGCCCTCTTTATCGCCGTCCTCTACCTTGGCCTCGCCGTCGTGTTTGTCATCCAGCTCCTCCTCCTCGCCGTCCACGGCCTGAACCCGTTCACCTATGTCCGGAAAGGGTTCGACCCGATGATCATGGCCTTTACGTCCCGCTCCAGTGTCGGCACCCTGCCGGTGACCATCAGCACCTTGACCCATAAACTCGGCGTCAGCGAAGGCACGGCCAACTTCGTCGCCTCCTTTAATTCCACCGCCGGCATGCAGGGCTGCGCCGGCGTCTTCCCGGCCATGCTCGTCGTCTTTGTCTCGAACCTCGGCGGCACGCCGGCCAATGCCACGTTTCTCGTCATGGCGCTTATTGTCATCTCCATCGGCAGCCTCGGCATCGCCGGCATCCCCGGCACCGCCACCATGGCGGCGTCGGTGGCCTTGTCCGGTACCGGCATGGCGGCGTCGTTCCCGCTCATCAGCCCCATCCTCGCCATCGACCCGATAATCGACATGGGCCGGTCCTGCATCAACGTCACCGGCGCGATGACGAACGCCATCGTCGTCGACAAACGCCTCGGCCGCCTCGACGCCGGCGCCTATAGTGACATGGGCCTGGCCCGGGGACCGGACGAGGCCGCCGTCTCCATGGAGATGTGACGTCGGCGTTTCCCGTCCGGAAGGTGTTTAAAGGACGGTATGAAAAACTTCCAACCAGGCCGAACGGCCGAAGGAGCGCACCATGTTGAAGGTAGTCATCATCGGCGCCGTCGCGGCGGGCATGAGTACGGCGGCGAAATTGAAGCGGCTCATGAAGGACGAGGTCGACATCGTCGTTTTCGAGAAGGGGAGCGACGTGTCCTTCGCCGCCTGCGGCATACCGTATTACATATCGGGGAAAATCGCCGACGCGTCCGAACTTCGCGAACGGCGGGTCGAGGACTTCAAGAAATCCGGCATCGACGTCCGTATCGGCCACCTGGTGACGGCGGTCAACACGACGGACAAGACCGTCGCCGTCACCGTGTCGGCGACCGGCGCCACCCTGACGGAGAAGTACGACAAGCTCGTCGTCGCCTCCGGCGCCAGGGTCAGGAAAATCCCGCCCCTCGACGCCGATCACGAAAACCTCCATGTCGTCCGCACCGTGGACGACGGCATCCGCCTCCGAAAAGCCCTCGAGGACAAGGCGTCGCACCATGTCGTGGTGGTCGGCGCCGGCTATATCGGCCTCGAGGTGGCGGAAGCCTGCGCCAAACAGGGGAAGGCCGTCCTCATTGTCGAATTCGCCGAACGCATCCTGCCGGTGATGGACCCGGAGGCGACGGACCAGCTCCACGCCGAACTCGAACGCCACCGGGTGCAAATCCGCACCGGTTCCAAGGTGGTGGAACTGAAGACCGACGGCGGGCGGGTGGTCGGCGTCGTGGTGGAAAACGCCTACGGCCGCGATGTCGTTCCGGCCGAGGTGGTGATCAATTCCGCCGGCATTATCCCGAACGCGGAATTCATCGATGTCAGGAAGACAGTGAACGGCGCCATTATCGTGAACGAGCGGATGGAGACGAGCGTACCGGACGTCTACGCCGCCGGCGACTGCAGCGTCATGACTTCGGCCATCACCGGCGAACACCAGTACGCCCCCCTCGGCACCAACGCGAACAAGCAGGGCCGGGTCATCGCCCACGCCATCGCCGGCGATCCGGTGCCGAAAATCCACCTCCTCGGATCGAGCGTCATCCGCCTCTTCGGCCTCGACGCCGCCAAGGTCGGCCTGTCCGAAATCGACGCCCAGCGCCTCAACCTCGACTACGAGGCGAATTACATTATTGGCAATGCCTATCCGAGCTATTGGGGCAAGGAAAAGGTGTCGATAAAACTCGTCTACGACCGGAAGACCAGGAAGATGTACGGCGCCCAGGTGGTCGGCCAGGGCGTCGTCGGGGCGCGGGCGAACTACTTCGCCATCGCCATCACCGCTGGCATGACGGTGGACGACTTCGGCTACCTCGACCTCGCCTATTCGCCGCCGTTCAGCGGCGTCTGGGACGTTACGCTCATCGCCGCCAACACGGTGAAGTAGAGGGACGCCGCCGGTCGACCGGCCGGCGGTACGCATGGTAAAAGGCTGTCAAAAAAGCGACAGCGTCTCGTAGGTGGGCGCTGTTGCTCTCTCGTTTCCTATGGCGAATTCCGTTACGAAACGCGCCGATGTCGTTGGGAGCGCGCCAATGCCGTTACGAACGCGCCGAGTCCGTCGTCAACGGCGTTTTCGGCAACGATCCGTTTACCGCACCGCCGACCGTATTTCCCAGCCGTTCCCGACGGTGATCGAGCGCGTCTTTTCCCATGAGGAGGAAGACCATGAGGAAGCAGAACGGCACGAGGAGGAACGACATCCTGAGGCCGACGATATCCCCGAACACGCCGATAAGCAGGGTAAACACGCCGCAGCCCGGCACACCGGCGCACGAGAACAGGATCATCATCATCGTGTGATCGCCCCGGATGCGCGTCGTGCCGTTGGTCTGGATACTGGGCCAGAACGGTCCGGCGACGATACCGGATAGGAACAGGAGGATAAACAGCGGCCACAGCGACTGGAGCCAGGGGAACGGCAGCACGAGGACGACGGACAGGGCGGCGGCGACGAGGATCAACTTTTTCAGATTGTGCTGGTGGACATAGAGGCCGGAGAAGAACCGGCCGACAAACATGCCGGCGGCGAAGCAGGCGGTTCCGGCCCCGGCCGCCCAGGCGGTACCGGCGAATTCTATCTGGATAAAACTGGCGCACCAGAAGGTCAGGCAGAATTCGCCGCCGCCGGCGAAGAACATGGCGGCGAAGAACAGCCAAAACCGCCGCGTCCTGACCACCTGGCGCCCATGACCAAGCACCTCGCGCCAGTTCGACCTGGTGCTGGCCGCCGTCGCTCTGGTACCCTTCCGGCCGCGGACGAGGAAGAGGATGGCCGGCACCAGTCCGGCCAGGCCGGAGGCAATAAGAATATACCGCCAACTGATCCCGATGGTGAGAAGGATCCCGGCCGTCAGCACGAGAACGAGCACGCCGACCGACCAGAACGAATGGGTCAAATTCTGGTAACGACCCGAATCCGTCGGGTGGAGGTCCTGGACATAGGGCGTGGCCAGTCCTTCGATAACACCTTCGCCGAGGCCGGCAAGGAGGAGGGCGATAAAAAGGACGCCGTAGAACGGCGCCAGCCCGGCCACGATCATCCCGGTTGCCATGAGGAGGATGGACACGCCGAGGGAGACCCGCTTGCCCCAACGGCCGGCGATGAACCCGCACAGCAGCATCGCCGCCACCATCGGTGCCGCCCGGGCAATCTGGAGCAGCCCGGCCAGGCCCATGCCGCCGCCGTCCAGGGGGAAATTGAGATCCCGGGACAACGGCACCAGCGTCATCGGTACCGCCATCGAGCCGAAGGCATAGACCATGAAGGTCAGCATGGCGGCGACGTCGTACCGGCTAAAAGTCATCTTGCTCACGACATGCTCCGATTCATTCCTGAGAATTGTTATGTGATTACTTATACTAAGTGGTCACATAAGTATCATATCACACAAAACGCCGTTGTCAATTGGCATTTATACTCTTTACTGTTTTATTTTCGCGGCGGTGACGGCGACCGGGGCGAATACCCGGCCGGTTTCTTCACGCCCACCATTTCCGAACCATGTGCCCATTAACCGCTTCCTGAACGTAAAAGCAAGCATATTGCGGCGTTGACGGTTTTATCGTATCATGGATGCATACTCGTGGCGCTGGTCTCTGTCGCGGGTTCCATCCACCTTTTTCTGAACATACCCGTCCTTAACAGATCCGACGGGCGCAACCATATAACCGACGAAGCAGGACTGGAAGTTTCGCACAGCGCGGGAGCGACGCCATGGCAACATTGTACCGCCGGGACGCGGAGCGGGGTATTGTCAGGGAGACGACGGATCTGTCGTCCCTCCCTCCCGGCGTCGTCTGGATAGACGCCATCGACCCGACCGACACCGAACTTGAACGCCTCGACGCCGTCATGGGCTTCGAAGTGCCGAACCGTCACGGCATCACCGATATCGAACTGTCGAGCCGGCTCTACAAGGAACCGGGCGGACTCGTCATGATCGCGAACCTGCTGCCGAAGTCGCGGCATCGTACCCCGAGGCCGGCGGCGTTTGTCCTGAAGGAGCACATCCTCCTCACCATCCGTTTCAACGAATTCTTCTCCTTCGACCGGGTGTCGAACCGGCCCCAGACCGATAGCGGCCAGGCCGACGCGACGGCGATATCCCTGTTCTGCCGCCTCCTCGAGGAAGCCGTCGCCGACCGGGCCGACAATATCGAACTGTCCATGCGCTACATGGAGGAACTGACCTCCCGGCTGTTCATCGCCACGCCGCCCGGCAAAAAGGACGCCATTTCCGAAAGTCCGGAACTGGACGTCGCCCTGAAGCAAATCGGCCGCATGGGGGAATCGGTGTCGAACATCCGGGAAAGTATCACGTCCCTCCAGCGGGTTGTCAATTACGCCTATACCTACATCCCGGACCATTGGTTCGGCGACCAGCGCTACGTCCTCGAGTCCATCCGGAGCGACCTTGTCGCCCTTTCGGACGAAGCCGCCTTTTTCATGAACAAGCTGTCCTTCAACCTCGACGCCACGCTCGGCATGATCAATATCGACGAGTCGAAAATCATCCGCCTCCTCTCCGTCGTCACCCTGCTCCTGTCGCCGCCGACGCTGATCGCCGGCATCTACGGGATGAATTTCGACATCATGCCGGAACTGAACTGGCCGTTTGGCTACGCCTTCGCCCTCGCCCTCATGGCCGGCACGGCGGTAACGTCGATATGGTACCTCAAGAAAAAACGCTGGCTGTAAACAGACGCGCTCGTCGCGTCGGCCCGGGACATTCCCGGCCGCGTGGAGAACGCCATAACAAACCACCGACCCGCCGCCGCCGTTCCCCGCGACCGGCGGTGGAACCACGACAAGCACGTTGTGCCGGAGATGCGATGCACCTGTTCTACAACGATATGCTAGCCAAATCCGTCGCCCGCCACGGCGGCAAGGTGGCCCTGGTGCACGAGGGGAGCTATGTCTCGTTCCGCGAACTGGACTCCCTCGCCGACGCCATCGCCCACGGCCTCCGACGGGACGGCGTCGGCCTCGGGGACATCGTGCCGGTGGTGCTCGACCGGGGCATCGCCCCGGTGGCGGCGGCCATCGCGGTCTGGCGGGCCGGGGCGGCGGTGGCCATGCTCGACCCGGCCAACCCGAAGCGCCGCCGCGACCGGATGATCGGCGAGTGTTCGGCCAAGGTTCCTCGACCAGGACTGGCTTCAGACCCACCGGGTGACGGACGACCCGCCCCTGGCCGCCCCGGAAACCATTCCGACCCCGGACGACATCGCCCTTGTCGCCTTCACCTCCGGCCCGAACGGCTACCCGAAAGGGGTGGCGATATCGCACCGGATTCTGGCCCGGGCGGTCCGCGTCCACGCTTTCGGCCGGAGCGAACGGGACGTCTTCCTCGCCGCCTCGCCCCTGGCGACGATTCCCATGGAACAGGAGGTCCTGACCCCGCTCGCCCTCGGCGGCACCGTGCACCTGACGCCGGGCCAGGGCCCGCTTCCGGCCGACGCCGTCGCCGACTATGTCAGGCGGAACGGCATCACCGCCACCATTCTCGATCCGGGCCTTGCCTCGCAGTTTCTCGACATCGCCGACGGCGAATGCCGTTTCCTCCTTGTACCGATGGAGCGGAACCACGGCATCTTCAGCGTCCTTACCCAGGTCTGCAGCAGCTACGGCTGCGTCGAGACCTGCGGACCGGTGACCCTGTTCGAAATAGACATGCCGTACGACTCCGTCCCCCTCGGCCGTCCCCTCCCCGGGTCGCGCCTCCACGTCCTGGACGAGGAACTCCGGCCGGTGGCGGAAGGCGAGACCGGGGAAATTTGCATCAGCGGCCAACTGGCCAGCGGCTACCTGAACAATCCCGCTCTCACCGCCCGGCGCTTTGTCCCGAATCCGCTGGCCCGGGACAGCGACGACGCCGTCCTTTTCCGGACAGGCGATCTCGCCCGGGTTGGACCGGGCGGGGTTGTCGAATACATCGGTCGGACCGACCGCCTGGTCCGCGTCGGCGGCCGCCGCATTGAACCAGGGGAAATTGAGGTGGCGATGCTGGAGACATCGCCCTTGGACCGCGCCGTCGGGGCGGGGATTTCAGGGGATGGCGGTGCGACCCGGCTCCACGCCTGGTACACGGCCGGGTCGCCGGTGAGCCCGGACGCCATCGTCCAGGCCCTCGCGGACGCCGTCCCCGACTACATGGTCCCGGCGGTCCTGACGCAGGTTTCGGCATTTCCCCGTATGGCGAACGGCCGCATCGATATGCAGGCGTTACTGGCACATGACGAACAGGGTGAGTGATGGAAATCGAGTTTTCGGAAGCGCCACGGTCGTTTCCCCCGGAAACGCTTGAGGAAATCGCCCGGACGTGGAACGCCAACGCCGTTGGCCACCACGCGTTTTTCCCATGGACGGGCGAACTCCTCGCCCGGCAACTGACCGACCGGAACGGCGCCGCCGTCGGCCGCTTCGTCCTGGCCCGGACCGGGCACGGCGACCTGATCGGCTTTGCCCACGTCAACCAGATCCGGGAGGACGGCTATCCGTCGGCCGGGGATGTCGAGGTCCTCCTCGTCGACTCGGGGTACCGGAAGCGCGGCATCGGCACCGGCCTTCTCGAACGGGCGGTGGCGCTGGCGAAAGGCTTTCGCCCGGCGCCCGGCTTTATTGACGCCCTCGGGGCCTGGCCGTTCGGCTATGGTTTTACCGGGATGGTGGACGGATCGGAACGGTCCGGCGTGTTTCTCCGGGAAGAGGCGGCCTACCGGCTGTTCAGGCGGAACGGGTTCGAACCGGTCCGGCCGAGTTTGGTGATGCGGGTCGATTTGAGCCGGGTGACGCCCCGGCCGCTGCCGCCCGGCACCGGATTCTACATTGCCAAACGGACGGAAAACACCTGGCTCGACCGGGTCTTCCGGCAGCGGACGCTGTGGGATCACGAACTGGTGCGGACCGACCGGCGCATCCTGTCCTGGGCGATTTTCGGCTTTATGGAGGAATTGTCCCGGCAGGAGGGCAGGGCGATTTTCTCCGTGTTCGGCGTCAACACCCCGAAGGACATGCAGGGAAAAGGCTACGCCGGCATCAACATTTCCCACATGCTCGACCATATTCGCGGCCTCGGCGCCGACCAGGCCGAACTCCACGTCTACGCCGACAACACTCCGGCCCTGGCCCTGTACCGGGGCCTCGGCTTTACGGTGGTGGCGGAGACGATGATGATGCACCGGAGGCTTGAGTAGTCGCCGCGCCGTCGTCACGGCACGATCATGCTGTCCACATCCTTCGCGAGTGAACTCAGCACTTCCCGTCCCTTCGCCGTGACAAGGACCATGTCCTCCGTCCTGATGCCGCCGGACCCGGGGAAATAGACCCCCGGCTCCACCGTGATGATATGCCCCGGTTCGAGCGGTTTGTCCCAGGACGGGCTGAGGCGCGGGTCTTCGTGGACGACAAGGCCGACGCCGTGGCCGAGGCCGTGGGTGAAGAATTTCCCGAGGCCATATTTCGCCAGCACCGTGGCGGCGACCTGGTGGACGTCCGACCCCGGAACGCCCGGGCCGATGGCGTCGATGGCGGCCAGTTGCGCGTCGCGGACGGCGTTGTAGCGTTTTTTCCAGACAGCCGGGATGTCCGACAGCCACAGCGTCCGGGTCAGGTCCGAGTTGTACTGGCCGAGGTGGGCGCCGAAGTCGATGAGGAGCATCTTGCCGGCGGCCAGCTTTCGGTTCCCGGCGTGGGCGTGGGGAAGGCTGGCGTTCGGCCCGACGGCGACGATGGTGTCGAAGGCGGTGCCGCTCGCGCCGTTCCGGCGCATTTCCCATTCCAGATCGTTTTTCACATCCATTTCCGTCATGCCGATTTTCCACCGCGCCCTGGCGGTGATGAATGACTTTTCGGCACAGGCCAGGGCGTTCCGCATGGCACGGATTTCCCCGGACGACTTGACCGCCCGCTGCCGCGAGATAATCGGGCCTATGTCCTCCGGCGTCCCAAGGGCCGGGGCGGCGGCCCGGAGCGTGTTCAGGAACTGGACCGTCATATGATTGGCGGTGATGCCGACCGTCTTACTCCTGAGCTTCCGGAGGATGACGCCGGTGTGGTTGGCCGGACTCCGTTTCCACATCACGACCTCACAGCCCCGGGCCGTGCGTTCGGCTTCTTCCCGGTAGCGTGGGTCGGTGAGGAGCCAGGTTTTTCCCGACCGGGCGGCGACGATGGCCACCGCGTCCTCCCCGGTGTAGCCGGTGTAATAATAATAGTCCTCGGACCGGGTGAGGACGGCGGCGCCGCAGCGAATTGTTGACAATTCCCGCCGGAGGACCTCGCGCCGATCGAGGCATGCCGGGGTATTCCCGCCGCTCTGTTCCCGCCGGTTCTTCTCGGCGATTTTTATAATCGAAGTCGTATCCGTAATCATTCCTCCCAACCAACGGTCGCGCGTCTCACCCGCGTCATAAAGAACAGGACCACACCGTCGTGCGGTATGGTCCCGGAAAAACACGTTTATAGCAATTTAAGAATTTTCGTGAAAATTCCGGGTTAGTCGCATCCAGTCGCTCGCGGGCGCTTTTTCCAAACCACTGGAAAAATCACCCTACCGCTCCTTCCAGCGCCTAACCCGGATTTTCACAGAATTTCTTAAGTTGCTTTAGGAATCCGGTTGCGGTCAGATACTGACGGTGACGTCGACATCGACCACGGTCCGCACCGGCTCCAGTATATTCACATAGATGCCGTAGACCAGATTATTCCGCGCCGGCTTGGCGACGGTCCGGGCTTCGACCAGGATGCGTTCCCCGGCTTCGTAGAACCGTTTCGGTATCCGGACGCCAACGCAGGTGCAGGTGGACGAAATCCGGCCGATCCGGACCGCTTCATTTCCCGGCCGCACCACTTCGAACCACTGGGACGGCGCATAATCGCCTTCGTGGTACTGGGGCGGCACATCCAGGGCCGGCACCAGGCGGTAGCCGCTGGCCTGGACCGATTCGGTCGACGTCACAAGGGCAGGCGTC
>JAJBTL010000171.1:0-8152 GCA_020860865.1 Planctomycetota bacterium
CGGCAGCCGGCGACCTCCGGCGCCAGGCGCAGGGCGTTGTCCCGGATAATCCCGGGACGGCCGATGCCGACGCAGACGGCGCGACCGTTGTCCGACGGGACGAAATCGACGGCGGCGGCGATGGCGTCAAGAATGGCGTTCTGGGTCCGGTCGCCGCCCTTGGTCGGACTGAACGGGCGGGAGTCTTCCCAGAGTACCTCCCCCAGCAGATCGGCGGCCATGGCGCGGATGCGGGTGCGGCCGACATCGACGCCGACAAGGAAACCGCGATTCGCATTGTAGGACAGGAGGGTGGATTTACGGCCGAGCTGGTTGGCGCCGACGCCGTGGGCGGCGACATAGCCGTTCTCGAGAGAAACCGGATGTTCGAGGAGACGGTGGGGAAACTCATACCCGAACGGCGGGCGAGATCGGCCCGGGACATGGGACCGTCGTCCCTGAGGAGGCGAAGGAGGAGGCGCTTGTTGGCTTCGCCAATGCTTTCCGGCGTGGCGATGTCGGTTACGGTTTTGTCCAAAGTATCCATCACTCGCCTTTTCGTGGGCCGGGACCACCGTATCGCCGTAAAACCGTTTATTCGAATACCAACACCCTAAACACCCTAAATAGCCTAAGCAGCCTAAACATCGCCGCGTATGCAGTACGGCGATTTCCTGGCGGAGTGGATAGCATTACTTAGGAATCCTTACTAAGTTTAGTATACCCCCCCCTTTTCCCGCCGTTGTCAATTCGGTCCTGATTCCGATTTTCCACGTGACGAAATAAAAGACGCCCCTTCCGCGAAAAAGGGGCGTCCGGTACCGCTTGTCCATGTGTGTCGCGTGAGAATTTCGCTTCCTGGCGTCGTACTCGCAATGGTCACTGTCGGCCTGACTTCAGGAGGTTTTTGAGAATTGTTGGCACTGTGTTCAACCCGCGTTAGCGCAGGACGGCGAAGTCCCGCGACCGTTCGCGGTAGGCGGCGACGTTTTCCCGGGTCACCAGCCGCGACGGGAAAATAACCACCTGTGGCTGTTTCGCCTTCTGGACAGCCTGCCGCGCCATTTCGATTGCTTTAGAACCCTGAGCCACCGGGTCCTGCACCACGGAGGCGGCGAGGCGGCCAACGGCAATGGCGTCCAGCGCTTCCGGCACGGCGTCGACACCGACGACAACGATGTCTCTGATGCCCATGTCTTCAAGAACGTCGAGGGCGCCGAGGGCCATCATGTCGTTGTTGGCGATGATGGCGTCAAGCCCGTCCGGGCCGAACTGGCCGAGCCAGGCGCGGGTGACGTCCTTCGCCTGGTCCCGCTGCCAATTGGCCGAGGATTCGGCGAGGAGCGCCATTCCGGGATAGACGCTCGATACGACATGGCGGACGCCCTGGGTGCGGCTGTGGGTCGCTTCGTTGACGAGAATGCCCTGGAGAACGGCGATGCGACCATCGGCGCCGATTTGCTTCCCGACAAAACGCATCTGTTCCTCGCCTTCGGCGAAGGCGTCGGTGCCGACATAGAAGCAGCCTTCGGGCGGGCGCTGGCCGGCAAAGGGATTACGGTTGACAAAGACGACGGGGACGGCGGCGATTTTCGCCATGGCGACAATGCGGTCGACCTTTTTCGTTTCGACCGGAACGACGACGAGGGCGTCGACACCCTCGGCGAGGAGTTCCATGACCTGTTTTTCCTGGATGGCGAGGTCTTCCGCCGCGTCCCGGAACAGGAGGACGTCGCCCCGGGATTCTGCCGCGTCCTGGGCGGCGCCAAGGACATACTGTTGGAACAGGTCGCCAAGGTTACTGCAGGCGTAGCCGATACGGAGGACTCCGTCCTGGGCGGTGGCGGCGCTCCCCATGAGCGCCAATCCGAGTGCGAGGACCATGAGGGACTTCAGAAAGGCTGACATGGCAGACTCCTTACAAAAAGTATTGCCTGGAACGTGAGCGCCGCGACACCCGTCGCCGGCGGTTTTTCATCAGTATGGGGCACGATCAATTTATCAGTGTTCACGTGCACACTTTTAGGTAAAAAAGAGAGGCGCATCGTAGCAAACCTGCTGGTAATCGCCGCATCTCTCCCTAAAAAGTACCTGTGTTCTCGTGCACACCTTCCTTCTACACGGTTTTGACGCCTTAGTCAAACCGATTTTGGAAAAAACCGGTTTTTTATGGAAGGAATCCGCGCCGCGCCGGCCATTTCACTACCGTCGCCACGATTCGCCTTGATCGGAGCTATGGTCTATCGTTACAATCGGATAGACAAGTCAGTCCTCAAGAATTGCCGGTCGTATCCGCTCATTACAAACGCGGGAATGAGTATCGACGAAAAATTTACCGTTTTTTTTCTTAAGAAGCGCTGCCGAGGTCCGCTAATAATTATGGAACCGACGGAAGCGCGTGAAGGGCGCCCAAAGTCTTCCGGAAGATTCCAAAGCATTGGAGGAAATGAAGAATCCAAAAATGCTCGAAACGGCTCCAGTGGTTTCGTAACGCTTTCGGTAAACTCGGTGAACACTTCATACAAACTTTTTGTTTGATCGGCGACGGTGCCGTCACGGACGGCCCTTCCCTTTCCTTATGGATGGACTAATCATGATTAACAACGAATTCTTCAAGAACTTTAATCCGTTTGGCAATCGGAACAACGCCAAGTCCGACAACAAGAACGTGGCGTCGCAGTTGGCGGAATCGATCAAGAACCGCACCGCCGCGAAACAGAACAGCCCGATCCCAACCGATGCCAAAAAGCTGCCTGAACAGGAAGCGACCTCCCGTCGCAACCGTGGCTTCGACCGCTTCGAACGGTCCAGTTCCAGCCAGGAAACGGAAGAAGCGCCGAAAGAACTGAGCGCCAACGAAAAGCGCCAGGCCGCCTTGAAGAAAATCATGGACCGCCTCGACGCCGAAGAAGCGGCTAAAAACCCGAACCGGGCCAAGGACACGTCGAAAAACACCTCCGGCTCCAAGACCGACACTTCCGCCAGTTCCGAAATCACCACCGTCACCGATCCGGCGGAAATCGCCGCGAACGACGGCCTCGGCGCCCTCCTGAACGACCTGCCGCTCTTTAATGAATTCAAGGCCGGCCTCGCCGAAGCCTTCAAGAGCATGGACGGCGCCACCTACGGCGCCATCAGCGCCCAGTACGAATTGAACTATTCGTCCATGGAATACATCGCCGACGCCGCCGGTAATTACGAAATGAAGGAAACGAAGTTCTCGATGAAGCTTGACCTGAACTATGTCCAGGCCGCTTCCGGGAAATCCGCCGGCGAACTGGCCGACTCCATCGCCAACGCGGAAGACTTCGAATCCCTTGTCAACACCCTGGCCGAGTTCGGCAAGGCCGGCGTCGACACGACGAACCCGGACGCCCAGGTCCCGGCCGCCACCGACGAAAACAACCCGCTGTCCGCCTATATGAAGGACAGCAAGCCGATGTCCGTGAAGGACCTCATGAACTCGGCGTTCAAGAACTTCAACCCGTCCAGCGTCGCCAAGGGCGTGTCCGACTACTTCTCGCCGGAAGCCACCTCCGGCCGCATCCTCGACTTCGCCAAGTCCTTCTACCCGATGTCCGACGCCATCAAGAAGGCCGGCGGCGACACCCCGGAAGCGCGCGAGGAATTCGCCGAACTGATGCGCGGCGCCATCCAGAAAGGCTTCGACCAGGCCCTCGGTTCCCTCGGCGCCGTCCCGAAAAACACCATGGACGGCATCAACAAGACCCACGAACTGACCATGAAGGGCCTCGACGACTTCGTCAAGGAAGGCACCACCCCGGCCAAGCAGCCGACCTACGACGCGCTCCAGGCCGTCTCGATGTCGTTCGACATGTCCTACAGCCAGACCACGGTCAAGTACACGAACAACACCGGCCGAACCGATTCCACCGGTATTACCGCCTGACAATCGCTCTGCCGAGAGCGGGGAATAAAAGGTCCAGCCAGATCTTGTTGAAAGAGCCTCCCCTGAGCGGGAGGCTTTTTCGCTTTATTCCATTTCCGCCCGGTGTACGATGGCACATCGGCACCGGGCGCGGAACGGTTCACACTGCGCCGGAACAAAGTGTAATTGCCTATTGAAAAAATTCCGCGTTTAAGGGAAAATCGAAATGTGGCCGCCGCCCGAAGCCCGGGCGGCGGCTGTACTACGAGGCCCGACAGGCCTCACCCGACAGTATGTCAGTCAACTTCTTGCCCCAAGGAACCAGGTCACATGTCGAACGACTCCCAACCCAAAAACGTCGCGGATCGGCTGCCGAAGCACTACGTCCCCGCCGACGTCGAACCGAAACTGATGCAGCGCTGGCTCGAAACGGGCGCCTTCCATTCCGAACCGAATCCGGAGAAGAAGCCGTTCACCATCGTCATCCCGCCGCCGAACGTCACCGGCATTCTCCATATGGGCCATGCCCTCAACAATACCCTCCAGGACATCCTCATCCGCCATGCCGGGATGAAGGGAATGGAAACCTTGTGGATGCCCGGCACCGACCACGCCGGCATCGCCACCCAAAACGTTGTCGAACGCGCCCTCGCCGACGAAGGTTTGCACCGGAACCAGCTCGGCCGGGAAAAATTCATCAACCGGGTCTGGGAATGGAAAGCCAAATACGGCTCGTCCATCATCAACCAGCTAAAAACCCTCGGCTGCTCCTGCGACTGGGACCGGGAACGCTTCACCATGGACGAAGGCCTGTCGAAGGCGGTCCGCGAGGTCTTTGTCAAACTCTATGAAGAAGGCCTTATCTACCGTGGCCGCCGCCTCATCAACTGGTGCGTCCGCTGCCACCCCGCCCTCGCCGACGACGAAATCGAGCACGAGGAAAAGGACGGCCGCCTCTGGCACGTCCGCTACGCCCTGAAGGGCCGGCGCGGCAACCTCGTCGTCGCCACCACCCGGCCGGAGACGATGCTCGGTGACACCGCCCTCGCCGTCCACCCGGACGACAAACGCTACAAGGAATTCATCGGCCAGACCGCCATCCTGCCGAAAATGGACCGGGAAATCCCGATTATCGCCGACGAGATGGTCGACCCCGCCTTCGGCACCGGCGTCGTGAAAATCACCCCGGCCCACGATCCGAACGACTTCGAGGCCGGTCTCCGCCACGATCTCCCGCAGATAACCGTCATCGGCACCGACGGCATGATGACGGAAGAGGCCGGGAAATTCGCCGGCCTGGACCGCTTCCGCGACCGCGAAAATGTGGTCGAGGAACTGGAGGAACTCGGCGCCCTTGAACGGGTCGACGAACACCGCCACGCCGTCGGCCAGTGCTACCGCTGCGACTCCGTCGTGGAGCCCTACCTGTCCGAACAATGGTTTGTCCGGATGCGGCCGCTGGCGGACAAGGCCATCCAGGCCTCGAAGGAAGGCAAACTGAAATTCTCGCCGCAGCGCTGGGAACGGGTCTACCTGTCGTGGCTTGAAAACGTCCGCGACTGGTGCATTTCCCGGCAAATCTGGTGGGGCCACCGCATCCCGGTCTGGTACTGCGACGATTGCGGCGAAATGATCGTCAGTATGGACGACCCGACAAAGTGCAACAAATGCGATTCATCGAACATCCGTCAGGACCCGGATGTCCTGGACACCTGGTTTTCCTCGGCCTTGTGGCCGTTTTCCACCATGGGCTGGCCGGACAAGACGCCGGAACTCGACTACTATTATCCGACGAGCGTCCTCGTCACCGCCCGGGACATCATCTATTTCTGGGTGGCCCGGATGGTCATGATGGGCCTCCAGTTCATGGGCCAGGTGCCGTTCAAACACGTCTACATCAATGGCACCATCCTTGACGAAAACGGTGCGCGGATGTCGAAGTCCCGGGAAAACGGCATCGACCCGGTCGTCATGATTAACGGCGGCAAGCAGCGCCGCTTCGGCAAGGAATTCACCTACGAAGGCTACGGCGCCGACGCCGTCCGCTACACCCTCTGCACCCTGACGACGGACGGGCAGGACATCAAGCTCGCCCCGACCCGGTTCGAAATGGGCCGGAACTTCATCAATAAAATGTGGAACGCCAGCCGCTTTGTCCTTATCCGCCTGGCCGACGTCCCGACCGGCGACGGCCCCATAGACGAGGACAAGCTGTCCATTCCCGACCGCTGGATCCTGTCCCGCCTCGCCGCCGTCATCGACGAAGCCGGGCGCCAATTGGAGTCGTTCCGCTTCCACGATTATTCGAAGACCCTGTACGAATTCTCCTGGGGCGATTTCTGCGACTGGTATGTGGAACTCGTCAAGCCGGTCCTGAACGAAGGCGGCGAACAGGCCGAAACGTCGGCCCGCGTCCTTGCCTACGTCCTTGACAACATCCTCCGCCTGCTCCATCCGGTGGCGCCGTTCTTCACGGAAGAGGTCTGGAGCCTCGTCAATGAAGTGGTGCCGAAGCGCGGCCTCGGCACGCCGACGGAAGCGACGGAACTCCTCGTCCGCACCGATTGGCCGGACGCCCTCGCCCTGGCGGGACGCCGGGATGAGGCGATTGAACGGGACATGTCCCGGGCGATGGACGTTATCCGGTCCATCCGGAATATCCGGGCCAAATTCAACCTGCCGCCGAAGAGCCCCTTGACGATTTCCGTCAGCGCCGCCGACCAGGATTACGCCAATTCCATCACCCCGCTTGCCGACATCATCAAGGCCCAGGCGGTGCTTGAAGGATTGGAACTCGGCGTTGACCTGGCGAAGCCGCAGCAGGCGGCGTCGGAAGTGCTGCCGGGCGCCCAGGTCTACGCGCCCCTCGCCAGCCTTATGAATGTCGATGTCGAACGGAAGCGAATCGAGAAGGAACTGGCCAGCAAGTCGAAAGCGATGGACAGCCTCAACC
Organism: Planctomycetota bacterium; assembly: GCA_020860865.1. GTDB lineage: Bacteria > Planctomycetota > SZUA-567 > SZUA-567 > SZUA-567 > JAJBSZ01. The sequence continues at coordinate 6,822 of JAJBTL010000171.1, forward strand.
TTAAACTCCACAACTACGACTTCCTCCAGAAAGCGCCTCCGGAGGTGGTCGAACGGGAAAAGGCCCGGCGCGGCGAACTGGCCAGGCAGATTAAGGAACTGAACGAATTGAAGGACAGCCTGACCGGCTGAGCCGTCCGTCCATAACGACGGCCCGGCAGTCCCGACAGCGTATGATCCGTGGCATGTGCCCATTCTATAAAAAGGAGGAGTTATGAAGAAGTTTGCTTTGCTACTCGCCATGTTCGTGGTTGCCTTTGGCATGGTCGCCCAGGCCGGCCAGCAGATTATCGTCGGCACCAACGCCGAATTCATGCCGTTCGAATTCACCGACGACGACAACAACATCATCGGCTTCGACATCGACATCATCAAGGCCGTCGCCAAGGAGGAAGGCCTGAGCGTCCGCATGCACAACCAGTCCTTCGACACCCTGATTGAAGGCCTGGAAACGGGCAAAATCGACGCCGCCATCTCCGGCATGACCATTACGGAAGCGCGGAAGGAAAAGGTCGATTTCTCCGAACCCTACTACAACGCCGCCCAGGTCATCGTCGTCCGGGACGGCACCGAAGGCTTTACGAAAATCGAAGACATTGTCGGCAAGAAAATCGGCGTCCAGCTTGGCACCACCGGCGCCCTCATGGCTGAGGAAGTCATGGGCGAGGACAACTCGGACCTGAAGCAGCTCCGGAAATACAACATGGTCTTCACCGACCTCAAGAACGGCCGGACCGAAGCCGTCGTCGTCGACAAGCCGGTGGCGGAAGCCTACCTGAAGCAGGTCGACGGCCTTAAAATCTCCAGCCCACCCATGTCGGAAGAGCAGTACGGCATCGTCATCAAGAAGGGCAACAAGGAGCTTCTCGATAAGATGAACTCCGGCCTCGCCAAGATCCGCGCCAACGGCGAATACGACAGGATTGTCGAAAAGTGGTTTTAACTCTTTTATCAATGCTGTAGCGTGATTCAACGCGAAGCATGGATTTCGGTGTCATCCGTTCGGGCGGCGCTGTACCGCCCGAACGGTTTATTTTTCGGCAGTCATCTTTTCGATTTTTTGAAGGTGTTTCCATGATTAACTGGGGCCTTATCTACCACGAACTCGGCAACCTTGGTCTGGGCGCCCTGTACACCATCGGCATTTCCCTCTGCGCCACCGTCTTCGGCGTCGCCATCGGGCTGACGAATTCCATCCTTCGCCTCAGTTCCAAGGCCTGGCTCCGCCTTCCCGCCACCATTTACCTGGAGGCGTTCCGGAACACGCCGATGCTGGTGCAGATTCTCCTCCTGTTCTACGGCGTTTTTCCGATGCTGAACCTCAGCCACGTC
>JAJBTL010000171.1:8162-10043 GCA_020860865.1 Planctomycetota bacterium
CTCGTCGGCTGCATCGCCCTCGGGCTGAACTCCGGCGCCTACCTCGGGGAAATATTCCGGGGCGGCATCCTCTCCATCGACCGTGGGCAACGCGAAGCCGCCCTCTCCCTCGGCATGTCCGAGTACCAGTCGATGCGCTACGTCGTTCTGCCGCAGGCGCTGACGAACGCCCTCCCGGCCCTCGGCAACGAATTCGTCACCCTCATCAAGGACTCGTCCCTCCTCTCCGTCATCTCGGTTAACGAACTCACCTACCGGGCCCAGCTTGTCGGTGGCCGGCGGTTTGAATACTTCACCATGTACATCGGCATCGGACTAATCTATTTCGTTATCTGCTTCACCCTGTCCCGTTACCTCGACCGGGTGGAAAAGAAAATGCGGACAGGACAAAAATGACCACCACCAGTTCCCAGGTCCAGATTGAAATCACCGACCTCCATAAATACTTCGGCGACCTCGAGGTGCTCCGGGGCGTCACCGTCGATGTCCGCCAGGGCGAAATGGTCTGCCTTATCGGTTCTTCCGGCTCGGGGAAAACCACGCTCCTCCGCTGCCTGAACCTGCTGGAAAAACCGACGAGCGGCTCCATCCGTATCGGCGGCCTTGAAATCACCGCGCCCGGCGTCAGCATGAAGGATGTCCGCCGGGAGACCGGCATGGTCTTCCAGCACTTCAACCTGTTTCCTCACATGTCTGTATTGAAGAACATCATGATAGCGCCGATGAAGGTGCGGGGCGTCCAGCACGACGAAGCGGAAGCGGTCGCCATCGCTCTCCTCCAGAAAGTCGGGCTGAGTGAAAAGGCCGACGCCTACCCGCGCCAACTGTCCGGCGGCCAGCAGCAGCGCGTCGCCATCGCCCGGGCCATGGCGATGCGGCCGGAAGTGCTCCTGTTCGACGAAGCGACATCGGCCCTCGATCCGGAAATGACCGGCGAGGTCATCAAGGTCATGCGGCAACTGTCGGAGGAAGGGATGACGATGATGGTCGTCACCCACGAGATGGGCTTCGCCAAGGAAGCGGCCCACCGGGTCATGTTCCTGTCGGAAGGCCAGGTGGTGGAGTATGATACGCCGGACGTCATCTTCGGAAATCCCCGCCACGCCAAGACGAGGCAGTTTCTCCAAAACGTGCTGTCGGTGTGACGACTCCCCGGCTGGTTCGCCCGGTCACATTTTCTCCTTGAAACAACCGTCATTACAGGCGAAAATAACGGTATTCCCGAATGGCCGCCCGACATGGGCGGCCGGTTTTTTACATACGCGTGACATGGTCCGCGTCCGTTTTTCATTGAAGGGGTTATTATGTCGTTACTCGTCGTCGGTTCCATCGCCCTCGATACCATCAAAATGCCCAATGGCCGGGTCTATAAGGATGTGCTGGGTGGAAGTTGCAGCTACTTTATTCACAGCGCCCAGTTCTTCCACAAGGTGCGGGTGGTCGGCGTCGTCGGGGACGACTTCCCGAAAAAGTACATTGAAGGCTTCAAGAAGTCGAAAGCCGATCTGGAAGGCCTCCGCATCCAGCCCGGGAAAACCTTCCAGTGGCACGGCACCTACCATAAGGACATGAACAACCGGGATACGGACGACCTCATCTTCGGCGTCCTCGGCGAATTCGACGCCACCCTGCCGAAGAAATACGTCGACAGCAGGTACATCTTCCTCGCCTGCTCCCAGCCGGAACTCCAGGCCAGGGTCCTCGACCAGGCCGCCGGCAGCCCCTACGCCGTCTGCGACACGTTCTAGGTCTATATAAAGATAGACCGTTAATCTGTCTTCTAACTTATCCGCCGCTGCAAATGCATGATCGTGAACGACATCTAATCGCGGATGATAACCGGCGAAGACAATCTCGTCCGGGCGGCGGAAGGCATTTTCA
>JAJBTL010000216.1:0-3716 GCA_020860865.1 Planctomycetota bacterium
CTCCGAGTCGGCGGGAACGGCGACGTCGGCCTTGACATCGTCACGGTCCGCCCACTCCTCCCGGACGGCACAGCCGACGAACCGCTCCTCCTCATTAACGAAGCCCGCACCAACGTCGCCCTCACCCCGCTTCTCCGGGGCAATGTTATTGTCAATTCGGTCAACGTCAACGGCTTCACCCTTGGCGTGGTGAGGCGGGCCGACGGCAGCCTGAACATACCGGATCTGAACAATCTCCCCGGCCAGGCCGACGCCACGCCGCCGGCCGCCGCCGCCGTGCCCCTGTCCATGGTTCAGGCGGCCGAGGCGGCGCCGGCCGCTCTGCCCCCCATCGAACTCCACCGGGTGGATATGCAGAACGGGATTATATCCTTCGACGACGTCGCCACCGGCATGCGTTTGGAATCCGGTCTCGAACGCCTCCGCGTCGACGGCACCACCCTGAACGACCCGTTCGCCCTCGATGGCCTCCTCGTGCCCCACCTCGGCCGGCCGGAACTCGGCAGCATCCCCTTCACCGGGAATATCGCCCTCCTTCGTGACAACGCCTTCGATCCGAACGGTCAGGCCCAACTCCAGGTGGCGCTGAACGACATCGCCTTCGCGCCCATGGCGGAAATTGTCGGCATGGCCGACCTCCTCCAGCAGGGCGTCGCCAACGGGAACATTGTTATAGGCTATTCCGGCGGCAGTATTGCCCTGGCCTTCGACGACCTGGTGACTCGGGGCGTCATGCTTGGTCTCGGCGGCGACCGGGCCCTGGCCGTTCCCGATACCTCGTTCGCCTTCGATACTGTTTACGACGCCGATGCCGATCAGGTGTCGGTCATCCAGCTTGCCGCCGCCAACGACATTTTCAGTATCAGCGGTCAGGGGACGGTCCAAAACGTCATGGCCGCCGCCAACGGCGCCCTGCCGGCCGGTAACCTCGAATTCACCGGTTCGACGGACCTGACCCAGGCCACCGGCTATCTGGCCGCCTCCAACCTTGACCTCGACGCCATTCCGGAACTGCACGGCCATGCCGAATTCACCGGCCAGGCCGCCCTCCCGGCCAACCTCACCGGCGGTCCGACCACGCCGACCCTGGCGCTCACCTTCACCACCGGCACCGACCAGGCCACGGACAATGCCAGCGGCATAACCGCCGCCCTCGACCTGAACGGCGTCGGCGTCCAGGCCGCGGCGGTGCTCCAGGAACCGCTCGAAGTCAACGCAAACCTCGCATTATCCAATGTCCAGGGTCGGGCCACGGTGCCGTCCCTGGCTCAGGAGCCGATCACCTTCGCCCTGAACGGCGGCGTCGCGGCGGTGCAGTCGGCCGACGCCACGGCGGCGGAAGTCCGCCTCCAGGGCACGACCTTCGCCATACCCGGGACGGCATTTTCGAATCCGGCCACGGTCAGGACGGGCGAGACCCGCATCACAGCCGATCTCCGCCAGGACGTCATCACCATCGCCGGCATCCAGGCCATGATCAATGACGTTATAACTGCGAACATCGGCTCCGGCACCGTTGCCGGCGTCATGGCCGGCACCCCCGCCGGGCAGGTTACCATGAACCTCGCCGCCGCCATGAACGATATCAGGCACCTGGCGGAACCGGTGTTCCCGTCCGACCTCGTGCAGCAACTCGACGGCTCCGTCAATGCGAGCGCCCAGGTCCAACTGCGCGGCACCACCGCCGAGGCGCTTGTCCGGACCGACCTCGACGCCTTCCAGGCCGGTGTCGTTCTTGGTGAAACCACCCAGGCCTCGACCCAGATGCCGAAAGCCATTGTCCAATTCCTCGCGAGCGCCGATGTGAACAACCCCGGGCGCGTTATACTATCGTCCCTCGAAGCAGTCACACCCGGCGGGACTTTCGGCTACACTGACAGCGCCAAAGCCTCATCCGCCGCCGCCCAGGTCACCAACTCCACCGTCAAGGCCGTCGGCACCATCGACACCACCCTCGGCGTCGCCGAGTTCACCGCCCTCACCGTCGATGTCGGCGGTACCCAGGTTGCCCTCGGCAGTAACGGCCAGACCGTGGCCCAGGCCGCTTCCGGCCCGATGCAAATTATCGCCGCCGCCAATGACAAATACCTCCGCCTGCCCCTGGCGGGCGCCGGCGATTTTATCGTCAGTAATCTTCAATTCGGCATGGATAACCTTGTTTTCCAATACCGCGACAACCAGTCCAACCTCGGGAATATCCGGGCCAACGTCGCGGTCGACGGGTATATAGGGACTGAAAAGCGCCAACTGGTCAACCTCCGCCAGGCGAACATCACCGCCACCCCCATCGTTGCCGAAGCCCAGGGCCAGTTCGACCTCGGTTCCGGCGCCCTCCTCGCCCAATACGCCGCGCGGTTGGCCCCGGCCGGCCTGTCCGGCCTCCTCGCCTATCTCGGCATGCCACCGGCGCTCCTGTCCGACACGACGGTGGCGGGAACGGTCACCTATGGTAATTCGCAGGTCATATCCAAAGGCACGGCCAGCGGCAGCCTCAGTGGCGGCGACAACCAGTCGAACCCGTTTGAAATGGCCCACGACCTCACCGCCGCCTGGGATACGGCGGCGCAGTCCCTCGCCATCGACGTCCGCCAGCTCGACGGCAATATCAGGACGCCGGACGGCAACGCCGTCGCCACCATGGCGGCCCAGCCGAGCCGTCTCCTCTTGTCCCGCGCCGGATCCCGTGGCCTCCTCGACCTCCGATTCAACGGTTCGGCCGCCCAATCCCAGGCGTTCCTCCTCGGCCTCACCAGCATGGTGCCGCAACTGGCCGAACACGCCAATGCCCTCCACCAGGCCCGGGCCGACGGCATTTACAATTTATGGTTGCAGGTCCGCGCCCTCGACAGCGGCGCCATCGGCCTCTCGACCGGCGGCACCTGGCAAGGCGCGGCGCTCCAGATTGGCAGCCAGCCGTTCCTCGCCGAAGCCGGCAACCTGTCCGCCGTCCTCGAAGGCGAGGTGGCGCTTCAGGATAACCAAATCCGCCTGACCCGTCTCGGCCTCATGTCCGAATCGGCCCAGGTCCGGGCCGACGGCACCGCCCTCGTCACCCTAACGAGCGGGCCGGACGGCCAACCAAACGGCCTCGCCAACCTGGACACCAATTTCCGCTTCGCCGCCGCCGACGCCAGCCGGATATCCCGGGTCTTCCCCGGCATAGTCTCGCCGGACCTCGGCGTCACCGGGCAGATTGAAGGCACCCTCCGCGCCGCCGGCAACGCCTCCGACATCCAGGTCCAGGAAGGGGCGGTCCGCTTCGCCAATTTCGCCGTCCAGCCGAACCGGGAGTTCCAGATAGCCATCCCGAACGGCGCCGCCACCTTCGGCGCCAGCGTCGCCCTCCGGACCGACTCGCCCACCCCCGGCACGCCGTTCGACATGTTCCATATGATGGACATCCGGAACGGCCAGGCTTCGCTGCAGGGCGCCCAGATACTCGGCCGGAACGTCGACGACATGTCCGCCACCTTCTCCCTGGAGAACGGCATCCTCACCCTCGGGGGCGCCCGCGTCCTTATCGGGAACGGCAGTGAAAACTTCCAGGCCGGCGGCACCGTCGACTTCAATACGACAGCGCCGTCCGGCATCAACAGCCTCAATATGGATATCCAGTTCGCCGTCGCCGCCGTCGGCGCCCTGGCCCGGATGGTCCCGGACCTCGCCCCCAACGGCCAGGCCGGCCGCGGCACCCGCCCGCGCCCGGCCGGCGGCCA
>JAJBTL010000216.1:3726-10002 GCA_020860865.1 Planctomycetota bacterium
CCAGGGTGTCGTCCGCATGCAAAACTTCCGGGCGGCGGCAAGCCCGACTCTCGTCATGACCGTTCCGAACGGCGCGGCCAGCTTCGGCGCCACCCTGGCCCTCCATTTCGGCGCTCAACCGACCGGATCGCCCTATGACATCCTGCGGCAAATTGATATCCGGGACGGCGTCGCCAGCCTCCAGGGCGCCCAGATAAGCGGCAAAAGCGTCGACGACCTCTCGGCCAGCTTCTCGCTCCAGAATGGCATCCTCTCTCTCGGCCAGGCCCGCGTCTCCATGGGCGGCGGCGCCGCCGGCACCCTCGCCGCCACCGGCACCATAGACTTCAATAGCCCGGCCCCGGCCGTCAACACCCAGGTAACCATCCAGAACCTGCCGCTGTCCGAGTTTAACGCTGAACTGGCCCAATACATGACAATTGAACAGGGCACGCTCCAGGTTCCCGCCTCAGGCGGCAGCGCCGGCGTCGCTTTTAGAGGCTTCTCGGAGGACGAAATCCTCCAGACCCTGGCCCTCAGCAATTTTACTTTCGCCACCGGTCCCCTGGCCCTGACGACCGGTCCGGTCCTCAATGCCGAACTTGACCGCGCCCGCGTCATCATGCGTCAGGAAATGACCGGCGACAGTTCCCGCCGCATCACCTTCAGTTCGGTGACCGGCTCCGCCACGGCGAGCGGCAACGGCGTCATCACCATCCCGTCCGAAAACCCGATTGCCCTCGTCGGCGACAACACCGCCGACTTCCGAGCCCAGGGATCCATCCACGCCAACCACACCCTGGATATGCGGGTCATGGTGGCGGGAAAACTCGAGAACCTCATCGGCTTTACCCTGCCGAACCTGATACCAAGCCTCCGCACCGGCTCCGACGCCGACCGGAACCGCTTCATGTCGCAGATGAACGCGAACGCGGCCCGGGGCCACTACGGTGTCGACATCAAGGGTACCTTCGAAAACATCGACATTAGTGGCATCGGCGCCCTGGCCGGCCGCTTCATCGCCGACATGGCCCTCGCCATCGGCCCGGGACAGATTCTTGGCGGCATCACCGACCTGGCCAAGGACGGCCCGGAAGCCCTCCTGAACCTCGGCGGCAGCGCCGTCGGCGGGCTCCTCAACCCGGTCGATACCTTAAAGAACGCACCGAGTAATATCGTTAACGCCCCGGAAAACGTCATCCGCGGCCTCGGCAGCGCTTTCGGCCTCGGCGGCCGCAAGAGTACGGAAGAAACACAGTCCAATGAAGACGACTCCTCCCGGAAGGCCCGTGAGACAGAACGGGTCGTTCGCGGCCTCGGCAACCTCTTCGGCGGCAGCCGGAGCGGCAACTCGGAAAGTGACGCCGACGAACCGCGCGGCCTCCTGCCGTTCCTGAGGTAACCGACAGCGCCACCCATGCCGCAACGAACGCCGCCCCCCGCTCCGGGAGGCGGCGTTTGTTTATACCGGCGACAGGCTATCGGCGGAAACACCCTCATGACCGCGGAGAATGCCGCGACGCGAGAATCCGCACTTTTTTTTTGCACAGGGACGCCGTTTCCCTTGCGCCAACGTCGGGAATGATATAGACTGCAAAGGTTCCAAAACGATTGATAGGTTTTCGTCTCAAGACGACATGGTTCCCGGGTAATAGTACCTGCCGGCGGCGGTGCCATGTCTGCACATCACAACGCTCTTTCTTTTCTGTACGAAAACCGCGCCGCTCACGGCAATCCGGCACCACACCGCGACCGGCGGAACATGAGGAAACCAGGTGCGTGGCGGCCCGGGCGGAGGGTCGCGGGTCGCACACCCGAAAATACTGAAGCGCGCCGAAAATTCGGCGATATGACCCTGCACCTCCATGCGCGCTTCGGGCTTGGGATGTACGTTTTTCCGAAAACCAAAATGGCTTTGGTATAAAACACGTTTCCCGGAGGCACGCATGAAAGTCATCCTTCTAGGCCCACCCGGCGCCGGCAAAGGGACGCAAGCCAAATTCATCTGCGAAGAGTTTGAAATACCCCAGATATCCACCGGCGACATGCTCCGGGCGGCGGTCAAGGCCGGCACGCCGTTGGGGAAGGAAGCGCGGTCGGTCATGGATGCCGGGCAGCTCGTGTCCGATCACCTCATTATCGAACTGGTGAAGGAACGCATCGCCCAGCCGGACTGCGCCCACGGCTTCCTTTTCGACGGCTTCCCGCGCACGCTGGGCCAGGCCGAGGAGACGGAGAACGCCGGCGTCGAGATAGACGCCGTTGTGGAAATCACTGTCCCGGACGAAATCATCATCGACCGAATGTCCGGGCGGCGCATCCACATGGCGTCGGGCCGGACCTACCATATCAAACACAACCCGCCGAAAATAGACGGCAAGGACGACGTCACCGGCGATCCGCTTATCCAACGGGCGGACGATCACGAGGAAATTGTTCTCCGCCGCCTGGACGAATACCACCGGATGACGGATATCCTGTCCAGCCACTACCAGGCGCTGGCGGCCAAGGCCGGCAAGCCGAAATTCATCACGGTGGACGGAACGGACAAAATCGAGAACATCACGAAAAACATCTTTGCCGCTCTGTCGAATCTGTAATCGGAAACGGCGGGGGACGCATCGCAGAGTCATAATACCCATGAAAAAGGCTCCTTGACCACGGTAAAAGAGCCTTTTTTCATGGGGTAGCGGCGTAGACTAAAGCACGTAGGCCTTAGTCAAACTTGTCTTCGACATAATCCTTCACCTTTTCCCAGGCGCTCCGGTCGTCGTGGGCTGGATCGATGGGACGGTGGTGGTGGCCAAGGTGGTGATCGGTGCGGGCATCGACGCGGTGATCGACCCGGTTGTCAACGCGGTTGTCGAGGCGATCCACCGGCCTGGCGCCGAGAGCCGGATCGGCCGGGGCGCGCGGGGTGGTGGTGGCGACGTTGTCCATGTGGGTGGCGTTCTTGTCGGCGACGTCGACGACGTGGTCATACTGATCCTTCGCCATGTCCTTCACGTCGGCGTGGGCGTCCTTGATGGCGTCCTTTTTATACTCGTAATTGTCCTTGGCGTTATCGACGCGGGCGTTGTACTGGTCCTTCGGGAGATTCTTCTCCATGTCGTACTGGTTCTTGGCGGCGTTGACTTCGCCCTTGTACTCCTGTTTACTGGCGTCGACGGTGGCCTTGTAGTCGTCCTTCAGGGCACTCTTGACTTCCTTGTAGTCCTGGCGGTCGACGGTGGCGTCGTTCTTGTACGCGGCCTTGGCGGCGTTGACCCCGGCGTCGTATTCCTGTTTCGCCATGTCCTTGACGTCTTTGTACTCGGCCTTGGCCTCTTCCTTGACCTGCTTGTAGTCTTCCTTCGGCGCATCCTTGACGGCGTTGTATTCCGCCTTGGCGTGGCGCTTGGTGGAATCGAGATCGTTCTTGACGGCGTCGATGGCGTGATCCTTCGAGGTATCGACGATATCCTTCACTTCCTTGTAGTCTTCCTTGGCGGCGTCTTTTACCTCGCCGTAGGTGGGATTGACGGGACCGACGGAACCGTCGGGATTTCTCATGGTTGCCATGGCTAACTCCTCTAATTCAATAGAAACGTATACTCTCAAATGGGCCCAATTCCGCCTCTATAGTCACTCTGTTGTGGAAAATGCCCGTCTCCTTCACGCTAATTGTTAATTATAACAATGAACAACGTTAAGGAAAAAGGCCGGCGCTGGTTGTCCGGGTTTGGACGGTTTGTCCGGCCGGGTAATTTTCAGAGCAGGTCGCGGCGGATTGGACCGATAATAAGGACAGACAGGTGTACATTGAAAGAATAGGCCATTTCGAAAGCGGCGGTTTTTTCCGGTTGCCCGGGCAACGGGAATCGTATATACTCTCGGGCTTCACGGCATGGCTTTTGTTATAATGGAGGGTGGCATGTATCGGCGTTTTACACTGATCGTCGTCGTGTGCGGACTGTTCGTTCTGGTGGCGGGGTGTGGCAACCCGCTCAAGCGGCCGGCGGCCAACGTCTTTCCCGGCAGCAAGGAATACGAGGAGCGGGTCGCGACCTTCAAGATAACCCCGAAGCAGGCCTATGACATCGCCCACGAGGAGGCGGTGACGGACAACAAGCTCCAGTTCCTCTCCCGGAAGCCGACGGTGGTGGTGAAGCGCTGGTACGTTTTCAGTATGCCGCAAGGGAGCGGCGCCCAGCTCCAAGGCTACCATGTCCACGGCGACACCGGCCAGGTCCGGTTCCATGCGGAAAAACGCACGGTGACCAGCCAGAAATGACGCGGGTTTACTCGTCCGGTACTGATTCACATGGCACCACCATACCAAAGCCACTTTAACTTTCGGGAACCGTATATCCCAAGCCTGAAGCGCGCATGGATGGTACAGAATCAAACAACCGAATCTTCAGCGTGCTTCCATATAAAAAAGCGCTCCCTCGACGGGGAGCGCTTTTTTATATGGATGGCTGCATCGTGGATGTCGTACGCTGCGGAAAAGACGCTACCCGAGGAGGGTCCCCGTCGACGGCCGGTTCTCCCCCGCCACGTTCCAGCCCTGGGGTGCCAGCTTCCTCCCCATCGGCGTCTTGACGAGATAGCCCTGGCGGATAAGGTACGGCTCGTAAACGTTTTCCAACGTGTCCTCGGTCTCCCCAACCGTCACCGCCAGGGTCTTCAGGCCGACCGGCCCGCCGTCGTGCTTGGCGAGCGTCTCCAAGAGGCGGCGGTCCATTTCCGTCAGGCCGTTCGCGTCGACCCCGAGCATGCGGAGGGTCTCTTCGGCGACGTCCTTGCCGATTATGCCGTCACCCTTAATTTCCGCAACGTCCCGGGCCCGGGCGAGGAAGCGGTTGGCGACGCGGGGCGTGCCTCTGGCCCGTCCGGCCAGTTCGACCGCCCCTTCGTCCGTCAGGCCGACGCCGAGAATTTCCGCCGACCGGCGGATAATCTGCTCGAGTTCCCGTGGCGCGTAGTAGTCGAGCCGCTCCAGGATGCCGAACCGGGCGCGGAACGGCGCCGTGAGAAGCCCTTCCCGCGTCGTGGCGCCTATGAGGGTAAACCGGGGGATGGATATGTGGTAACTCCGGGCATGCATGCCGGCGTCGAGGACGATGTCGATGGACCAGTCTTCCATGGCGGAATAGAGGTACTCCTCCACCACAGAGGACAGGCGGTGAATTTCGTCGACAAAGAGGATGTGGCCTTCCTTCAGGTTGGATAGGAGCCCGGCCAGATCGGCCGGCCGTTCCAATGCCGGGCCGGACGTGACATGCGACTGGGTGCCGAGTTCACTGGCGACGATCCCGGCCAGGGTCGTCTTGCCAAGGCCAGGAGGCCCCGAGAAGAGGATGTGGTCGAGGGGCTCGTTCCGCTTCTTCGCCGCCTCAATGTAGATATGGAGGTTATGCTTAAGCTGGGTCTGACCCGGGAAGTCGGCGAACTGTTTCGGCCGGAGCCGGTTCTCGAACGGCTGATCCTTGTCGGTACTGAAGGCTTCAGTGGACATGCGCGTCTTCCTTTATAACGGCTCCCCGTGGGCGCCGCGTTATGACAGTAACCTCCGACCGCCGCCGGAGGTTACTGGATTGTCCAAGGTGATCGATCCAAAACGCTGGATACCTCAGAACTGCACATCCTTTATGTCCGCGTCCGCCATCGGCGCGTCGATAAGGTAGGCGGCATCCAGATACCCGGCGCCGTAGCGGCTGTCGCCAAGGTCTTCGATTTCCACCGAATAGCCGGGCGGCGGGCGGTCATAGCCCATGAATGATTTCGGACTGAGGTTGAAGAAGATGCCGTGGTCGTCGGCGTTCCGGTCCCGGACATAACTGAGGCTCATTTCGAAGGTGTCGAGATCGCGGAACAGGGTCACTCGGTACTTGTTGAAGCCGTGACGGACGCCGTCCTTCTTCGACCGCCAGTCCTCCTCGCTTTCGCGCCATTCATACGCCACCGCCCCTTCCAGGGAGTAGCGGCTCGAATCGTTCCACAGCTTGGTCCTGACCGCCAGGTGGGTCTGGGACGACGGGGCCGAGTCCGGATAGCGCCAGTAGCGGCCGCGATAGTGGTAGTGGGTGGCGTAGGTGCGGACATAGTTGTTGATGCGCCAGTCCGCCGAGACGATGGCCCGGTTGGCCGAACTGTCGTCGATGTCGTAGTCGATGCTGCCGGACAGGGTCAGGTGTTCGGTCGGCCGGTAGATCAGGTCGACCTCCATCTCGGAATAACGCTTGTCGTTATTGAGGGCGACACGGTCGTCGCGGCGCGGGTACTGGTAGATGGCGACGTTGAAGTCGAGAAAGT
>JAJBTL010000015.1:0-3822 GCA_020860865.1 Planctomycetota bacterium
TCCTTCGGGTATTCGTGGGCCGGATTCAAATGCACGTTTCATAAAGAAGAGTCATTCCGACTCGAGATGATCGCTCTGATTGTTATGGTTCTCTTGTTTGCGTGTATTTCCTGGCCGGTGTGGAAGAAATTGGCCCTGGTCGCATCCTACCTCCTCATTCCATTGATGGAAATAATTAACACAGCTATCGAAGATACATGCAACCTGATCACCCGGGAACCAAACGAGCTGGTGAAAAATGCCAAGGACAAGGGCGCCCTCGCTGTCTTATTGGCCATCATTATCAATGCCGTTGTTCTGGCATGCTTGATATTGTATTAATTTAAAAAATTCACATTTCTTTCTTCCTCCGGAAATCGTTTCCTTGTACCATTAGGGAAATTAGGCGCGTAGATGGCTAGAGCCTAACGGTTATATGGAGGAATGGTAATGAAAGTGCGTAACAAAAGAAAGCTGCGAAACGGTGTCGATATACCCTTGCTTGGTCTGGGTGTGTTTCAAGCCGCAGACGGCGACGAAACGATAAAAGCAGTGAGATGGGCCATCGAATCCGGATACAACCATATCGATACCGCCCGAGTCTATAAAAATGAGAAAAGCGTTGGCCAGGGGATACGGGACAGCGCTGTGCCACGGCATAAAATATTTATCACAACAAAATTGTGGAATGACGATATGCGTGCCGGCCGCGAACTCGAGGCTATGGACGACAGCCTCCGCGATCTCGGCCTCGACTATGTCGATCTCTACCTTATGCACTGGCCGGTGGAGGGCTATGTCGAGTCCTGGCGGGCGATGGAAAAAATCCTGGCAAGCGGCAAGGCGCGGGCCATCGGGGTGAGTAATTTTCAGCAGCATCACCTCACCACGCTCATGGCTGAAACGTCGGTGGTGCCGGCGGTCAATCAGTGCGAATGTCACCCGTTCCTGTCCCAGGTGCCGCTTCGGAAGTTCTGCAGTAAGAAGGGGATAGCTTTTGTTGCATGGAGTCCTCTGGGCGGGAAGGGGGCGCCCGTCCTCGATAACCAGGTCATCCGCGCCATTGCTGAAAAACACGGAAAATCACCGGCACAGGTGACGCTCCGCTGGGAGTTGCAGCGCGGCATGATCACTATTCCGAAATAGTGCATCAGGAGCGAATCATTGAAAACCGCCGCGTCTTCGACTTCGAACTGACGCCGGAAGACATGCTGGCCATGGACGGCTTGAACCGGGATGCCCGCATCGGTCCCGACCCGGACAATTTCGACTTCTGATTTATATACACCCTGGCATTAATAAACGGTTCCCCTCGACGGCGGGAACCGTTTCTCAGTTTCTTCGCGAAAATGTACTCCCACTCTCGACTGATTTTTCCCGAAACTATTCGACTCCGCACAATCCACAAGCGGATGGATTCGCTTTCGGGTTCACCGCATAATCACGTTACCATACTCCGTGATATCCATGAACTCCGGTTAGCGTCTGTCACGTTTACTGACCGTAACGTCGTAACAATATCCTCGGTGACAGAAGTGACCATGGTCGAACTGTCGGCGTGACATCATCTGTCCAGAGGTTTTGTCAGGCGTCAGACTCGCTCCCGAACCTCTCCCGCCGGTGCCCGACTGAAACCAGTTATGATACAATGTTTGACCGGGCCTCCGGCCATCTTCCGCACGCACGCACTTCCGTCCTTCCCGTGCCGCGACGCGCCAAACGCTTCTCCATTAAAAATAGAGGCCGACAGTGCCGAGGAGGCGGTGCGCCCTGGCGTCTTCGCGTCCGCTGAAATCGTACCTGGCGCCCAGTTCGTAGCGGGTGCAGTTGAAGGCGACGCCGGCGCCGAAGGTGTAGGTGCTCCGCGCGTTGTTCCGGCCGTGGACGGCGATGCTCCGGGCCGGGTCGAGGCCGTAGTAGTCGATGGTGCCGGTCATGCCGCTTTCCCGGAGGTTGTACGAATAGCCGCCCTTGGCGAAGAAGCGGAGGCCGCCGCCGCCGATAAGCTGGCGGGTGTACTGGATCATCAGTTCGGCCGGAAGCTGGATGCGCCGGTTTTTCGCGCCGCGAACCCGCTGGGTGGCGACGTCGTCCAGGAACGAGTCGTGATCGCTGTTCTTGGCCTGGAGGTAATTGACGCCGACGGACGGCGTGACGGTCCAGCAGTCGTTCAATCGGAAGTCCATGCCGAAGATGGCGGCGAGGTTGATGGTGGTCGTCCGGTAGTCGGACACCGCCCAGGCCTCGTCCTCGATGGACGGATCGCGCCGGCTTTCCTTCAGGTTGTTGTTGCCGTAGGTATAGGCGCCGGACGGGGACATGAAGCCGCCCGAGCAGTGGCTTCAGGTGCCGTAGAGGCCGACGGACATTGTCTCGATTTCCGAATCGCTCGCGAGGCTGCCCTTGTCCTCGTAGTCGCCCCGGTTGTAGGCGAAGGCGGCGCCGACCGCGACATTCTCCGCCACCACCCGGTCGTAGCCGCCGACGAGGCCGTAAGCCTTGTAGTCGTAGCCGGAGAAACAGTCCTTGTCGTCGACGTTGTGGGTAAAGCCGGTGGCGCCGGCCCAGAGCCGGTTCAGGTGTTTGGCGTCCTGCACGGCGCCGGAGCAGGCGGCGCTGCCGTCGGCGTAGTCCCGGAGGGCGGTGAACTGGCAATGGATGGCCTTGGACCGGGCCTGCATGTCGGACATGAAGAGCCGGCTCGCTTCCATCGACACGTCGGTTGGGCCGTAGAGGTGGCCGCCGTTGATGTATTCGAGGGTGTCCCGGCCGACGACGCGGCCGTCCGGGTTGGCGATGGCGTCGAAGATGGCGATGTTCTTGTCGCCGGCGGCGCTGGCGTCGGAAACGACGTCGCCTTTGACCACATCGTAGATGAGGTTGCCGAGATCCTGGTTGACCTGGTTCTTGCACCACATGCCCTGGAGGTTTTCAAGAGCCTGCTGCCGATCCGCTTCGGACCCGTCGAGGATGACCCGGCCCTCGATGGAACTGACGTAGAGGATCTGCCGGTTATCGCTGATGGCGTAGCCGAATTTCCCCATGATGGATTCAGTCTGGAGATCGGCGTCCGAGGTGATGACGCCGCCGTCTGTCGCCTGCATTATCCAGGAGGCGCCGTATTCGCTGTCGCCGGCAACCGCCACCTTGGCGAAGTCGGTTGTCAGGGCGATGATGCCGGTGGAGCCGATTTTAATGTCAGAGTTGGCGATGAATCGCGGCCGCTCGATAATGTCGCCGACGCCGCCGAGAATGCCGGCGGTCAGGGTGCCGTTCATGTTGACGACGTTGAAATCGCTGGCGCGGATAACGGCGGTGTCCGCGACGAGGTGGCCCCGGTCGGCGACGTGGAAGAGGCCGGAGTTGGTCGAATAGATGTTCGCCATGGCATAATCGGCAATGGCCCAGCCGCCCGCTTGGACGCGGAAATCGCTGGCGACCTCGATGGTGCCGCCGGCGGCGGTGCCAGTGCTGCCGCCGGTGACGCTATTCGGGTAGTCCTCGACGCCAAGATAGAGGCGGCCGCTGACGGCGAGGGATTTCAAGCGCAGTCCACGCTCCCGGCCCATACTGGTACTGGCGACGGTAAGTTCGCCGCCCTGGTTGATAATCCCGGCGAAATCCCTTGCGTCAATATTGCCGAAGGCGGCGTTACCGGTACCGTTGACGTCGATACGCACCGAATCCTTGCCGGTATAGAGAGACTTAATCGTCAAGGTATTGCCGGTGCTGGCGTAAAGCTGGTTGTTCCCGTTCATGGTCAGGTGTTCGACCCTGCCGGTGGTGCCGAGGTTGACGGTGCCGCTTGTCCGCGTGGCGGAGAGGGCGCCGTATTCGCCGAGG
>JAJBTL010000015.1:3832-8865 GCA_020860865.1 Planctomycetota bacterium
CGTTCCCCGACACGTCGAGCGCGACAACTTCGCCGGCGGCGGCGCTGCCGATAACGGCGCGTTCCGTCACCTTCATCTGGCCGCTGGTCGGGGACGTGACCTCGACCATGCCGCTCAGTTGCCGGTAACTGAGCATGAAAATGTCCCGGTCGGCCTGGAAGGTGGCGGGAACATCCCGGTCCGTCAGGTCGACGGTGACGTTGGACGTACTGAGGTCGAGGACGGCGGGGCGGGCGTGGAGGGTGTGGGTGGCGGCGCCGGTGCCGTCCGAAATGAGGATGTCGGCGTTCGAAATGGTGAACCGCCCGCCCTCCGCCACGACGCTGCCGCCGGTTATTTCCATGCTGCCCCGGGTAACGAGGGTCTTGCCGTCGTAGATGCCCATGAGGATGGTGTCGGCGGTGGCGTCGTTCGTCAATGTTCCGGAGACCGTCATTTTGCCCTGGTAATTGTTCTTGGTGCCGTTGACGATATAGGTGGAACCGAGTTCGATTTCGGTTTCGCCACGGACGATGGTGTCGACGCCGACGGCGTCCTGAAAGTTGACGTTGACGGTGAGGTTCCCGAAGACGTTGAGGGTCCCGGTGGTGGTCTTTCCGGTAAAGCCGCTGTGCTCGTCGAGGATGAGGTTGCCGACATTCAGGGTGCCGTTTGCAATTATCTCCAAGCGGCCCAAGCCGTCGCCGCCGCCGACGGTGAGGTCGGAGTAGTCCCCGGGAGACGGTGACCCGGTGGCGGTGCGGAGGAGGTTCAGTGTGCCGCCGCTAACGGATATGACGGCGCGGTCTCCGCTTTCGGTGGAACCGCCCACGGTCAGGCCGCTTGAAATAATGTTCGCGACGCCGGTGGAGCCGGCGATGGTGCCGTTTATCAGGTCGACGCCGCTCCCAAGGATGGCGGTGCCCTGGTTCAGGGTTATGTTGACGGCGCTGCCATAGCCGAGGGCCTCTCCGGCGGAATCTATCTGCAGTTCGGAACCGTTGCCGACGGTGAAGTTGACCCCGCCCGGATTGTTCGTGTTGTCGAAGGTGTTGATGATAAACTTGTTGGTGCCGGTTGATTTGCTGCTCCCAATGCAAATTGACGTCAGTCCGGCACCCTGCGGAATGAAATTGCCGACAGTCACTTGTACGCCGGTGCCGGTATCGCCGGCCTTGGAGGCGGATTCAACCTTGAGATTTTGGACAGCGCCGCTGGTAGCGTCGAGACGCGGCAAGGTGACGGCAAAGCCGATACCGCCGCCGCCGATGGTGAACGTCCCGCCTTTCATCGTGACATCGTCTTCAACCGGTTCGAGAGTCTCACCCGATTTGAGGGTAAAAGAGCCGTTCCCGATCGATGCGGGGAATTCAACCGCCCATGTCCGAGCCGCCAGGAACGTCACCACGGCCGTCATCACCAGGACGAATCCAAGGCGCCGGCGCAGGCTGTTTTCGTAAGAGAGGCATATCATCGTCTGCATTTCCATTAACTCCCGACAGGAGGCGTCGCCGGCGGGTGATGCCCGGTTGAGGCCGTGTCTTCATGAACGGATCAAGGTGTTCCAAGCGTTACTTGCCTGATAATGACCCGGACATTCAGAGTTTTTTGAAAATACCACCGGATATGATTTCGAACCGGCCGTGGATTGACCAGCCGCTGGCCGAACTTTGTCCCGTCAGTCGTTGCCGCGCAGTACATCACGATCATGACCGCCATTCTCGAACGAAATTACCAAACGAAGGAACGGCGTTGCTAGATGAGGACGCGGATTCGGGGTATGGTGGAGAATTGCGGCGCTGTTTCATACCGGCGGCGCAATGTGGCAGTTCTTTACTGTACGTCACGACGGACACCCGGGGAGGACGACATGTCCCGTATCGGCATCGGCATCGACACCGGCGGCACCTACACGGACGCGGTGGCCTACGACTTCGACCGGCAGGCCGTCGTCGCCAGCGCCAAGGCCCTCACCACCCGCCGGGATCTCGCCGTCGGCATTATGGAAGCGCTTGACCGCCTGCCCGGGGGAACGCTGGCCCGTCCCGTCCTCTTTTCCCTCTCCACCACCCTCGCCACCAACGCCTGTGTGGAAAACCGCACCGGCCGGGCCAGATTGGTGTTTTTCGGCGGCAAGCGGAAAAACATCGACCAATTTGGCCGGGACTACGGCTTGCCCCCGGCGGACGACATCATCCTCGCCGACTCCACGGCGAACTATTCCCGGAGCGGCCTCGGCGATGTCGATTGGGACCGGTTCATGCACGGCCTGAACGGCAGCCTCGACCACCTGGACGGCGTCGGCATTGTCGAAATGTATTCGATGCGGAACGGCGCCGTTATTGAAAAACACGCCCGCGACCTTATCCACCGGCGGTCCGGTCTGCCGGTCGTCTCGGCCCACGAACTCGTCACCGACCTGAACTGCCTGCAACGCGCCGCCTCGACCCTCGTCAACGCCAGTCTCTTCCCGACCATCCACGCCTTTATCCAGGCGATAAAGCGGAGCCTCCGGGAACGCGGCCTCGACGCGCCCGTCGTCATTGTCCGTTCCGACGGTTCCCTCATGTCGGAAAGCTTCGCCGAACTCCGTCCGGCCGAGACGCTCCTGTCCGGTCCGGCCGCCTCCGTTATCGGCGCCTCCGCCCTGGCCGGGGTGACGGACGGCGTTGTCGTCGACATGGGCGGCACCACTTCGGACATCGCCGTCATCCGGAACGGCCAGCCGCTCCGGGCCGAAAACGGCATCGCCATCGGCCGCTGGAAAACCGGCATTCGCGGCCTCGACATCGACACCGTCGGCCTCGGCGGCGACAGCGCCGTCCATTACGGCACGGACGGGATGGTTCTGGAAGAGCACCGGGTCGTCCCCCTCTGCATCGCCGCCGCCCGCTATCCGGGTGTGAAAAAACGCCTGGCCGAACTGTTTGCCGTGCCGTTCCGCCACACCCGGTTCCTCCA
Organism: Planctomycetota bacterium; assembly: GCA_020860865.1. Classification (GTDB taxonomy): domain Bacteria; phylum Planctomycetota; class SZUA-567; order SZUA-567; family SZUA-567; genus JAJBSZ01. The sequence goes on from JAJBTL010000015.1 coordinate 6,773, forward strand.
TGAAGGTTTCATTTTAATGAAGGATATCTCCGGTGACAGCCCCTACACGGACAGGGAAAAGCGCCTGGCCGAGGCGCTCGCCGGCGGCCCCCTGTTCCGCCGGGACGCCGCCCTCGCCAGCGGCCGCGACGAATACAGTATTGGGGAAGAGCGGCTGGTCCGGGACGGCGTCATCGCCGTGTTCGGCTTGACCCCGACGGATATCATGCATATCCGGGGAGACTTCAACCGCTACGACGCGGAGGCGTCGCGGCTTGGCGCCGCTTTTGTCGCGGAGAATCTCGAATGCACCGTGCCGGAACTGGCCGACATGGTCTATCGGGAAGTGACGCGGAAGCTATACCGGGCCATCGTCCTCGCCCTGTTACGGCACGAAAAAACTCCCGGCCTGCCGGGAGCCGACGACCCAGCCCTTCTCGCCCTTATTGAAAAGTCCTACCAGTCCCGGCGCCGGGGCGGCGGCGGCTTTGTCGACTTCGCCTTCCGTACCGACCTGCCCCTGGTCGGCATCGGCGCGCCCATCCATGCCTTCCTGGACGGCGTTGCCAAACTTCTCGGCACCACGGCCATCGTGCCGGAGCACGCCGCCGTCGCCAACGCCATCGGCGCCATTGTCGGCCATATTCAGGCCGAGGCGGTGGTCAGGGTCAGGCCGGTATATATCGGCGACGGCGCCGCCAAATATTCTGTCTATGCCGACGAATCGGTGCGCGACTTCGAAACCGGCCCGGAAGCGGAAGCCTTCGCCCGGGAAGAGGCCGAGCGCCTCGCGGTCGCGCGCGCCAGTGAGCAAGGCGCCACCGGCGACATTTCCGTCACCGTTCGGGAAGAGGGCCACTCCGCCCATACCGAACGCGGCACCCTCCATCTGGAAACGGTCTACAGCGCCCGCGCCGTCGGCGCCGCCGGGTTTACAGCGGTTGTGTAAAATGTTCTAGCGGCTGACCGCTTCGCCGCTCAGCGGCGCGACCGGATGCGACCGTTCCCGGCCAAAGTCGAGAGGCGGCACGCGGTCCTGACCTGTTGCCGGCGCGGCGCCGTCCCCATCCGGGACGACTGTCCGGGCCGGGTGGCGGCCGCTGATGCCGGCCGAACTGACCGGCGTCGGTTCCCGTCGCCGCCGGGCCGATCCGAGGTTCGATATGAAGACGCTCGACAGCACGAGGGCGGCGCCGGCATAGCCGGACAGGCTCAACACTTCGCCGAGAACGACAAACCCGAACGAAGCCGAAAACACCGGTTCCAACGCGTAGAGAAGGCCGGTCCGTTCCGGCGTCGTGTAGCGTTGCGCCACCGGCTGAACGACAAAGCCGTAGGCGCTGCAGACCAGGGCCAGGCCGAGGACGGCTCCCCATTGCCCGCCGGTGGCCGGCAGTGTCGGCGTTTCGAAGGGAAGGCAGCCAATGAGCCCGAAGGCGGCGGCGAAGCCGAGTTGCCAGACGCCGAGGGCGAGCCCGTCCACCCGTTTCGTCGCGTGACCGGCCACCAGGATATGGACGGCGTAACATAAGGCGGATAACACGCAGAGGACGGCCCCGCCGCTTAGTTCCAGTCCGCCGCCTTCCCCAAGGGTGAGGAGCGCCGTCCCCGCCATCGCCGCCGCCGCCCCGGCCATGACGCCGCCGCGCGGCGCTTTCCGGCTGATCACGGCCTGGAGAATCGGCACAAACATCACGGTGGTGCTGGCGAGGAAGCCGGCGGCGGAGGCCGTCGTCGTCCTGAGGCCGTACATGATGAGGGTGAAGAGGAGAAAGACGATAAAGCCGAGGACGGCGCTGTAAAGGAACGTCTCGCGGTTCAGCGGAACGATATGCCGCCGGAATAACGCCGCCATGACGAGGAAGGCGATGCCGAAGCGGAGCAGGATGAGGTTGAAAGGCCCCAGCCCGTCCAGGCCGACTTTCATAAAGATGTAGGACATGCCCCAGACCAGGTAAACGCTGGCGATAAGGGCGTCGGCGCGTTGTTGCGTCATTTTCGTGCTCCGTCGTTAAAGCTTTAGGTGGCTGGCGCGGGTTGACGGCTCGGTCCGAACCGCTCCGGCCGGCCGGGACTCCGCCTCCACGACACTGTATCCATCGCCGCCGCCGCAT
>JAJBTL010000015.1:8875-9922 GCA_020860865.1 Planctomycetota bacterium
CCCAGCGGAAAACCTGTTAGCGAAATAGCGGTCCGAATGAAATGCATGCCGGAATGGAATGGGTCGGCGGCCTCGGTTGCCCGGACGGTACGGTGCCGATGCGCCAACGTCGACCGTTCCTTCCGTGATGGCCGACGGCGCTGTCCGGCAATCGGCCGGAGGCGCAATCCGATTGCGGCGTCCCGGTTATTTCCCGATAATCGGCGGTGACGGCGGGACTGCCCGCCTCGCCCTTTTTCACCGCCACGGAACAGTGCATGGACACGACGAAGTACGAGGTCTTTCTGAAAATTGTCGAGCAGGGCAGCCTGACCCGGGCGGCCGAGGAGCTCGGCTATACCCAGGCCGGCGTCAGCCACAGCCTGAACGCCCTCGAGAAGGAGTGGCGGATGGTCCTTCTTCGGCGGGACCGGTCCGGCATCCGCCTGACCTCGGAAGGCCAGCGGCTCCTCCCTCTCATCACGGCGGTCTGTCTCGCCAACCGCGCCCTCGAACGGGAAGTCGGCGACATGCACGACCTGAACGCCGGCCTTATCCGCATCGGCGGCTTTACCAGTATCGCCTCCCAGTGGCTCCCGGGCATCCTGAAAACCTTCCGGACCAACTGCGGCCGCATCGATTTCGAACTGGTCCGCGGCAACTACCGGGAAATCGCCGACTGGCTCCGGGACGGCGACATCGACGTCGGCTTTCTCCGCATGCCGGCGCCGCCCGAGTTCGAACAGATTTTCCTCGGCCAGGACCGCCTGGTCGTCGTCCTTCCGGAAAACCATCCCCTCGCCGACCGCGACCGGTTCCCCCCGGACCGCCTGGCCGACGAGCCGTTCCTTCTTCTCGAGGAAGGCCCGGACAACGAAATCCTCGCCCTTCTCCGGGAGCACCTCGTCTCCCCAACCATCACCTTCCGCACCTCCGACGACCACACCATCATGTCCATGGTCGAACGCGGCCTCGGCATCGCTATCATGCCGGAACTCGTGCGCCTCCGCATGCCCTACCGCTTTGTCGTGCGGGAGCTGGAGGTCCCGGCCTACCGAAAAATCTGCC
>JAJBTL010000379.1 GCA_020860865.1 Planctomycetota bacterium
GTACGGATTGTACTATCTTAAGGAACTCTTTAATTTATTGTGACGACACACTCTAGCAAGTAAGCAGTTACACTTGACTATGACCAGGAATTATCAGTATTCCGCCGGCCGGCGCCGGACAAGGTCATTATCATGGTAAACGGCAACACTCCAGCAGTATCCCCCGGTCACCGGGGAACACACGGTCACGGTGGCATGGGAAAAACGGGCGGGGTCGCTTTTTTATGCGGTCGTTATGCAAGTTACTTACTACATGCATGTGCCGGCAGCCACGCCGGCCAACCATAATCCCGACAGGAGACTGAGATGAGCAGCAAAGACGAATGGGTCACAACCGAGTATCCGCACATCGTGTTCGAGAAAAACACCTCGGTCGGCAAGTTGAAGAAACGCTTGTAGGACGCCTCCGAAGAGGAAATTCAGAAAATCCTGGACGATTACGGCATCGGCGCGCCGTCGGAACTCGGCAAGGCCGGCTGCTATATCCAGAACACCCCCCGGAACAAGGTCATCGAGAAACGCCGGAAAAACGACGTCGTCCTCGTCCCCATTGGCTGCACCGAAAACCACGGCATCCACAACAATTCCGGCCTCGACACCTTCATGGTCACCCAGATCTGCGAAGGCGTCCGCCGGAAAACCGCCAAGGAAGGCCGCGAAGTGGCCCTCGCCTTCCCGCCCCTCAACTACGGTGGCCACCCGTACCACCACATCGGCATGGCCGGCACCGTCATCATGCCGGAGGATGTCGTCCGGGAAACGATCATCTACACCCTCCTCGGCCTCTGGGACGACGGCTTCCGGAAAATCATCCTTGTCAACAACCACGGCCACAAGTGGATGCTCGAAGCCGGCATCCAGGAATTCTTCAAACGCTTCAACCTGCCGGCCATGGTCTCCCTTGTCGAGTGGCACCGCGCCGTCCGGGAATTCTTCTACCCGACCGATCGGCCGGACTCCATGACCACTCACTTCGTCCACGCCGATGAAGCCGAGACCTCGGTCGGCCTCCTCCTCTTCCCGGAGATGATCGACATGTCGGTCTGCGTCGACGCCCAGCCGAAAAGCCTGGCCCTGAAAGGCCATTTCGACACTTCGGTCGACTCGTACTCGCGTCCGCACACCTGGTCGGAAGCGGAAGGCCAGAACGCCATCGAACGCTTCGGCACCCCGGAAGGCATTGTCGGCTACCCCAGCCGTGGCGAAGCGCGGAAGGCCAAACGTCCCATCGCCGCCATCCTCGAATACCTGAAGCTCATGATCGACGAAACGCTTGAAGCGTTCCCCGTCGGCAAGGTTCCGGAACCGAGCGAATTCACCTTCTACTCGAAGGAAGAGATCGAACCCTGCCTCCGCGAACCGCTGTCCGAAGGCTGGAAGTCGGTTCACGAACTGAAGAAGATCGGCATCTTCAATAAATAACAATGAATGGTGAGGGACGGGCGTGGCGCGTGATGGCTTGTTTACAAACGGATGAGTGGTTCCTGGACGTGTGGAACCGTGTCCATAAAACAAGCCACTACGAAAACGCGCCGCTCCGTCCCTCCGCACCATCAGGCAATCAACTCATGAAATAGGGGAAATGACATGTCAGTCAGCACCGATGACCTGGTCCGGAAATGCCGGGAGATCCGCTACACCGTGGCCGACGTGATTGGCCGCCTCGGCGTCGGTCATATCGGCGGCAGCCTCTCCATCGTCGAGGCGATGGTGGTGGTCTACTACAAGTACCTGCGTATCGACGCGGCTAATCCGGCCAAACCCGACCGCGACCGCTTCGTCCTGTCGAAAGGCCACGCCGGACCGACCCTCTACGCCATCCTCGCCGATCTCGGCTTTTTCCCGGCCGACCGCCTCCACACCCTGAACCGGAACGGCACCACCCTGCCGAGCCATCCGGATATCAAGCTCACCCCCGGCGTCGACATGACGACCGGTTCCCTCGGCCAAGGCTTGTCCGCCGCCATCGGCATGGCCCTCGCTTCCCGCTACCGCCAGGATAACGCCCGGGTCTACGCCGTCATCGGCGACGGCGAATCGCAGGAGGGGCAAATCTGGGAGGCGGCCATGTACGCCGCCCACATGAAGCTGGACAACCTCCTCGTCTTCACCGATTTCAACAACCTCATCATCGACGGCACCATCGACGAAATGAACGGCCTCGAACCCCTCGACAAGAAATGGGAAGCCTTTGGCTGGAATGTCCAAGTCGTCGACGGCCACGACGTCGCCGCCATCGACGCGGCAATCGAGTCGGCGCTCGCGGTGAAAGGAAAGCCGTCCATGGTTATTTTAAAGACGACAAAAGGAAAGGGCGTGTCGTTCATAGAAGCGGCCCTGACCGCCAACCACAACATGCCGCTCACGCCGGATCAGCATAAGCAAGCGCTCGAAGAACTCGCTCTGGGGAGGAACTAACCATGGAAATGCGTAAAGTCCTCGGCGACACCCTGGCCGAAATGATGCGGCGGGATGATCGCATCGTCGTCCTCGACGCCGACCTGTCCAAGGCCAACGGCACCTATCCCCTTCGGAAGGAATTCCCCGATCGCATGTTCAACGTCGGCGTGGCCGAAGCCAACATGACCGGCATCGCCGCCGGCCTGGCGACCTACGGGCTGGTGCCGTTCATGACGACCTTCGCGCCGTTCGCCACCCGGCGCGTCTGCGATCAGGTCGAACTGTCCATCGCCTACGCCAACCTGCCGGTCAAGATAATCGGCTCCGACCCGGGCATCGCCGCCGAACTGAACGGCGGCACCCACATGTCCGTGAACGACATCGGCATCATGCGCGGCATGCCCGGCATGGTCGTCTACGAACCGGCCGACAACGTACAGTTCCGCCAAGCTCTGCCGCAGATTGCCCGGCACAACGGTCCGGTCTATATCCGAATGTTCAGGAAGACGACGCCGAACATCTTCACCGACCCCGGCTACGCCTTCGACCTGTTCAAAGCCGACATTCTCCGCGCCGGCGACGACGTCGCCCTTTTCTGCAGCGGCGTCGAAGTTTCGAAGGCCCTCGATGCCACCGTCATTCTGGCCAACGAGGGCATTGCCGCCGAGGTGGTCAATGTCCACACCATCAAGCCGCTTGACAGTGAAACTATCCTCGCCACCTTGAGAAAAACCGGCTGCGCCGTCACTTGCGAAAACCACAGTATCTACAACGGCCTCGGTTCCGCCGTCATGGAACTGGCGGCCGAACATTTTCCGGTGCCGATTCAGCGGATCGGTTTCCAGGACCGCTTTGGTGAAGTCGGGAAGTTGGACTACCTGTTTACCGCCCTCCAGTTGACGGCGGAGGACATTGTCACGAAAGCCAAACTGGCGCTGGCGGCAAAGGCGGGAGGCGTTGCCGTCTCGTCGACCGCCCTGTAGCGGTTTGAGTACACGATCCATCCCTGTAAGACCGTGATGACCTATCGCATCATTTCGGGCCGACGCCGTACCGGGTGTGCTCCTGCTCGAGTGCCAGGGTGACGGCTGTCGCGGTGAGGGCGTTTGTTCCGGACTGGATGGCGCCGAGGGCGAGGCGGGCGACGACGTTGACTATCTGTCCGCCGCTGAGCTCTTCGGCCGCCAACCGGTCGAGGGAAAAGTCCGGCGCCGGCTCGAGGTTCTCCAGGGCCGTTTCCCATTTGCGGCGGCGCATCGCCGTGTCCGGCATGGGGAAGTACACGTGAGGTTCAGCCGCCGGGCCAACGCCTTGTCCAGGTTGTTCCGGAGGTTGGTGGCGAGGATGACAAGGCCGGGAAAACTTTCCAGCCGGTGGAGAAAGTAGGCCGTTCCCTGGTTGGCGTAGCGGTCGTTCGCGTTACTCACTTCGCCCCGCTTGGCAAAGAGGGCGTCGGCTTCGTCGAAAAACAGAATCCACTCGCGATCCTGGGCTACGGAGAAGATCCGTTCCAGGTTTTTTTGCGTTTCCCCGATGTATTTCGACACCACCTGCGACAAATTCAATTGGTCGAGAAGATAATAATTATTGATGGCGAGTCTGGAACCGGCTCCTACCCACCGCTGTCCTGGCGCGGTCGGAGGAGGCGGCTCAGAATGCGTAATTCATCCTCCACATCCACCCCGGTTCCGACCAGGCTGCGCGTTTCGACCCGGAGGAAATGGGTGAACTTCTCTATCATCCGCGCCCGGTAGTTGGAGACGTCCTTGGCGGAAATGCCCAACTCCGCCGCCGTCTCTTCATAGGTGGGACGCGGTTCTGTTCCGTCTCCCAGCACATGGCGTTCAAATACCCGGTAGTGGTGCAGCCGTCCGTTACCCTCGCAGTAGCGGCGGAGGGCGATCCGGGCGTCATGAACGACCTGTTGAGCCCATCCCCGGTGAAGTTCCTCACCGGGGGTGAGGCTGACGTTGTCCGGAATGTCATGGTCGGGAAGCGGCGGAAAGGTCAGGAACGGGCTGGCGTGGTTGCCGCGCTTCGCCCTTCTCTTTTCGTCCCGGAGAAAGTTCAGGGCCGAGGCGGCGAGCCAGGTCCGGAGCCGCCCGCGCTCCCGGTCCAGGCGCATGAGGGCGTTCGATTCCAGGAGATGGAGAAAGAAGGACTGGGTAAGGTCGGCGGCGATTTCCGGGTTATCGATGCGGAGGGTCGTTCTGAAAAAGCGCTGAATAAGGGGATGATATTTTTCCGCCATTCCGCTCAGGCACGCCGCCATGAGGGCCGGGTTGTTCTGGGCCGCGACAATGTCGTGCCACCGGGTGGTGGACGCGAGATGAAGGTCCGCCATGACTACAGGCCTTTCGTTCGATATTCCTCAAGGAACTCGATAAACCGGGCGTATTGCCGCTTCAGATCCGGCAGCATCGGGTGCGGCGGATGGCGGCATTGCGATTCGCAGGCGCCAATGGCGCTGGTGAACAGCTCCACAATGCGCTCCTGTCGCTCGAGAACGAAGCGGCAGGCCGCGTCTCTCCGGGCCATGTCCATACCGTCGGGGAAACGGAATTCCTCGTTGCAGCGCGCCAGCACCGACATCAGTTCGGCGACGTCGTCCTCCACCCTGTTGACGCCCCGCCGGTGACTGGCCTGGAAGGTGACGAGGGACGTCTCGAACGTCTTCAGTTCCGCCAGGAGGCCGGAGTACAGGCCGTTCGAGCGGCTGAAACGCAGGCGTTGATCGTAATTCATCACGTTGTCGACCAGGTTGTCGATGCCGGGCCGGTTGGCAATGTACACGTAGGTGCCGGCGCCGAGAATGAAAGGGACGAGCGCCACCAGGCCGATGTTCACCATCCGCGTCCGCCTGGCCCGGCGGACGGCCTGGTTCTCCTCCCGCGTTATGGCGACGGCGAGGACGGCGGCTTCGGTGCTGGTGGCGATTTCCGGCTTGACCAGGTTCCCGGCCAGGTCGAACTCGCGGTTCGCCAGGGCGGTCCGGCTGTAGGCGAGGACCGTCTGGAGGCGGTGGTACTGGGCCGGCCGGTCGTCCGGGCAGGTGGCGAGGGCGTTGTCGTACTCGCTTAGACTTTCCTGAAACAGCGCGTAGTCGCCGTTTCGGAGGGCCTGGTTGTAGAGGCGGCGGCCCGCTTCCATGTGGGTCCGGCACTTTTCCGCCTGTACTCGCTGGGTAATGGCTGTCCGCATTTCCTTGACCGAGGCGTAGCGGTTTTCCGGAAAGAGTTCGAGACACTGGCGAATCACCGGCATGAGGTAGTGGTCGCCGGTGATGGCGAGCCGGTTGTCCGCCGCGTTTTGGATAGCATCCAACGGGGTCGCGCCGCGATGCGGCGGGCTGCCGGTGACGATCTCCAGAAGCAGCCCGCCCAGGAGGTAGATGTCCGACTGGATGCACAGGCCGGCACCGTCGCCCCTGGCCATTTCCGGTGCCATGTAGTGGGGCGTCCCGCCGTTCGGCGCGTGACCAAACGTCCCGTCCGCCCCCCCTCGCGACGGCGATGCCCCAATCGCCAAGATACACTTCCCCGTATTCACCGAGGAGGACGTTGGCCGGTTTGATGTCCCGGTGGAGAATGCCCCGGGAATGGGCGTAGGCGACGATATCCGCCACCCGGTCGAAAAGGGCGAGGTTTTCCTCGAAGGTCTTCTCGCCGATGACCCGGCTCCACGGCACGCCGGAGGCTTTTTTCATAACATAAAAATCTCGGCCTTCCCCGGTCTGGCCGAATTCGAGCACAGGCACGATGCCGGGATGTTCCAGCCCGGCCGTAATGACCGCTTCGTAAAAGAAACAGGCCCGGGCCAACGGGTCGCCGGCCCGACCGGGACGGATCATCTTCAGGGCGACGGTGCGGTTGAGATGGTTTTGCCGCGCCTCGAAAACGACGCCCATGCCGCCGGTGCCGAGGCGGGAGGTGAGGGTGTAGTCCGCGTCGACGATTCCGGAATTCGGGAAGGCGACGACCTTTGACTGGAGTTCAGGCGGGATGTACCGGGGAGTGAAGCTTTCCCTGACCGTCTCCTCCGGCCGGCCGTCCGGCACTATCAGGCTGGACCAGAGAGACGAAACCGTCTCGGCAGAGGCGGCGTTGGCCAGCAGGCTGGCCGCAACGGAATCCGAAAACATCGATGGTTGCACCGATTTCTCCAATCCTGGCGCCGAAAGTACGGTTCTCACAACAGAAAGTCCAATAGTGGTTTAGATATGATTGCCCCGTGTAAATTGTAGGACATTATGAAAAGAAATCTTCAAAAATATAGAAAAATTCCGCGAGAGTGGTGAGGATTTCCAGCTGGTTCGTCGTATGTGCATGGTGAACGTGTCTCCACGCACCATTCCGAATGAACCGCCACCACGCGCCATCGCCCTGCACAACGGGAGACGGCGTTCCGGGTCTTCGGGAAAATACGCGACCGACAAGGAGGATCGATATGCGGAACCACCTGCCAGGCACCCCGAAGACCGGTCCGCCGGCTATGCCGCATCAATACCGCGAAACACTGTAACTCAAGATTACGGGAAGGCATTGGGATATTAATAAACGAAGGATTTTCCCACCGGTCATCCAGTGGTCTAATGACTGGATTGACAAAGTGTGGGTCTTGAACTATGGTGACGCTGCAGGAATATAGTCCTAAAACGTACCGATCAAGATAGCATGGTACAAGGAGAACTATGAACTAACGGCCTTCGCCGCGGCCGGATGGTCCGCCGGGCGAAGGTTTTCGAAAGCGTCATACAACCGGGTCGCACTTGGAAGCCACCACTCCGACTTGCGTAAACACCCGAAAACACACCCACCCCCCCAAACTCGCTTTTGGGGGTGCGGTCGCGTTTCCATGTTTACGCAGGGCTGTGGTGGCCCCTCAAGTGCGTGGAATGATTGCATCCCCTTTTTGATCTTCTTCCATTCCAGACCGGTTTGCCAATGACGCCTTGACTGGAGGCGCGGCATGGGCATACCACTTCCGTTCGCTTGCGCATGCGAGGAACGACTCGGCCTTTCCCTGGCGGAGTTTGCCGCCCTTGTCGGGAAAACCGCCCTCCTCTTCGACGAAACGCGATTTTACCACCGGGGCGCCGGCGCCGTCACCAGCCTCGGCCACGCCGTAGCCGCCCTCCGCCGCCTCTGGCACCGCCTCGAAACACCGCTGTGGAAATACCGGCTCGGCGTGGCGGGACTGTCCGCCGCCGATAACGCGGCGCTTCTCCATTCCCTTCTTCACTGCACTCTTCCCTGTCGACGCGCCGGCCCGTGGGCCGACGTCCCTTTCGAATTTCACTACGGCGATGCCTGGTCGCTGTCGCTGTATCATGCCGCCGGACCGGCTCGTTCCGTACTACGCTGCGCGGACGGAACAGACGTCGGCATCCGGCTGGAACAAGTGGCCGACGGCAACCCGGGAATGGATAGGCGGCTCGAAAAGGTCGTGGTCCAGGCGCCGGCGCCGCTGCTACGGCGCGGCCTCGTTTTGTGCGACATGCCGGTCGGCCGGTCTTCCGCTCCGAGCCGGGCCGAAACGCCCGCCTCGTATTATCTCGAATCATTCAGCCGGACCGACGTGGCCCATGTGGTGTGGGTGGCGGCGGCGGACGACATCGCCATCACGGCGGCGACAGGCCCGGCGGGACAGTCCTGCGTCGACTGCTGCAGCGACGTGATCGTAACCGGTTGCGGCGAACTGGACGAACCTGCCGCAGCCGGAACGGGCCGCATCGCCGTCTCTCCTTATGACATTCTCGACTATTTTGGCTGCCGCAGTCCGGCGGTGATTTTCGTTCCACCCTGTAACGGCAATGCCGAGGCGGCCGTGGTCCGGACGGCAAGGGAACGGATTTCCGAAATGGCGGACCCGGAGGCGCGGATTCAGGACATCGCCGCCGCCTGGGAGCGGGTCGGCGACTCGGTCCGCGACTGGTGCATCCGGCGGGAGCGGGAGGAGGGCGCCGCCACGTTTCGTTGGCGGCCGGACAGTTGGGTCCGCTGGCTCGGGGTGGCGGCGGCAACGTCACTCGGCCAGGCCATGGCGGAGCGATTGTCCAGCCTGGACGAGACCTGCCGTGAAAAATTTCACCGAATCTAATGAAGCGCGCTGAAAATTCGGCTGTTCGATCCCGTAACCTCCATGCGCGCTTCAGGCTTGGGATATACGTGTCCCGAAAGTTGAAGTAACTTTGGTATATAAGGAGAGGGCATGGACAATGCCGATGTTCCACGGATTGTCGCCGTACTCGGTTTGGAAGGGTGCGGCAAGACGGTTTTCCTCACCACCCTGGCCAAACGCTTCAGCGAGGCTGGCCCCACCGGTGACGTCCTCGTTCCGGGCGACGGGGACACGGTGAAATATTCCGAGGAAAACTGGGCCAAACTCCAGTCCGGCCACTGGCCGCGCACCACGTTCGGCGGCGAAATACGGCATCTGTCCTGGACGGTCCGGCGATCTGTTGGCGACCCGTTCGCCCTGCGAACGGCGGACATTTCCGGCCAGGCGCTCCGGCGGATCTTTGGCCCGGGAACGGCCAGGGATACGCCGCTTCCCTGCCACCTGGCCCTGGTCCGTCACATCTACCGCCAGGCCGACCGCATTCTCCTTCTCGTCAATATCGGCGACTTTGTCGGGGAAATCGACGCGGAACAGCGCCGGGTCAACCTGGCGACACTGGTGAATTCGGTCAAACGACTCACGGGGAAACGCGGCAAAAAACCGGCATCGTCCTGACCCAGTTCGACCGGTACCAGCCGCTTGTCGCGAAGTACGGCGGCATCGATGCCTTTTTACACAGGGAAGTCGGTGGCATCCATACGGAATTCCGTGGTGGCAGTCCGGTGGAGACGATGCCGGTCGCCGCCGTCCGTGATACCCGGACCGTGTTTGACGAAAACGGCGATGCATCGGCAGTGCCGTGTCCCGGGTTCCGTTCGGACGGATTGGATCGGGTGATGGAATGGCTTTTCGCCTATGCGAGGGAGGAACGGCGGGAAGAGGCGCCGCCACGGCGCTGGCACTGGTTCCGCCAGCGGTTGAAAGGGTGGTGAGGCGATTCGCTCTCGATTGCCAAATGGGTGGATGTCCGGCAGCGGTACGGCCTGCCGGACATCCGAAGATGGACGAATAACCAGCTTATTGAAAATCGGTCGGGCGCATCACCGTCTGGGACGGGGCGGGGAGAAGCCGTGGCCCGTTCGCATTCTGGCTCGATCCGGCCAGGGCGCGGAAGCCGGGCGACCGCACCTTGCCCTTGACCATGTTCCGTTCGCCATAGACCAGTTCCGCCAGATTGCCGACCAACAGGTTCAGGTTGGACGACTGCTCGGACAGTTGCGACGCGGCGTTCGATGACTCGTTGGCCGTGGCCGCGTTGGTCTGGGTCACCCGGTCCATCTGGGCCACGGCGGTGTTGACCTGGTCGACGCCCTGGGCCTGTTCGTTGGTGGCGGCGGTGATTTCCCCGACCAGGCGCCCGACATTGACGGATTCCGAC
>JAJBTL010000050.1:0-8146 GCA_020860865.1 Planctomycetota bacterium
AGATCAAATCCGTCATCCTCGGCGTCTCTTACCTCTGCGACTACGAACCGGACGCCGCCGCCTGTGGCGCGGCGCTGGGCGGCGGCATCGCCGGCGGCGTGTTCACCGGCGTCGACGATCCGGAGATCACTTTCATCCCGACCCAATCGGTGAATAACCCGCTCCCGACCGATGTCGGGAACCTGTCGGCCCGGTTTAACATGCGGACGGCGGAGCGGCGGGAAAATTACGAGAAAGCGTTTTCGGTGTATGAGATGTTGTATCCGGCCCTGAAGGGCGCCATGCACAAACTGGCTGGCAATGCGAAGATGACAGCCAAGTAAATCGCGTCGGGCCGAACGGAGTGGCGGCGATTTCCGTTCGACTGATGCGGGTTTTCCCGAGGAAAACTTGTTCGCACTTCGGCGCGGTCGCGCCCCACTGTTATTGAAAAATGCAGTACGCATTCATCGCACGAGCCGGTCCCGCGAAGGACCGGCTCGTTTTTTTATGAAACGTCCATTATCAGGTCTCTTCAGTGCTGTCGGCCAAGCCCGACCGGTTGGCTTACTCGCCGGTGCCGTGTTCGCCGTAGTTGAGGATGGATATCTTCGCCTCTTCCCGGCGCCAGAGCCAGAAATACTCGTCCACGGCGGTCCGTGTCGTGTCCGGTTCCCGGTTCTGGATTGCCTCGACAATGTACCGTCTCGCTTCGAGGTTCCGGTCGAAGGCGCCGGAGACCAGTTGCATGACGCGGATCTTCCGGCGAAGGACTTCCCGGACGACATTGGCGATGCCTTCAAACAGGAGGACGATGACCGGATTTCCGGACGAGCGGACGAGGAGGGAATGGAACTCGAACTGGAGCATGACCTGGCCGTCGAAGGAGTCGCCCGGCGGCTCCCGGTCCACCGCTTTCGCGAGAAGGCGGATGTTTTCCGGGCTGGCCGACACCGCCGCCGAGGCCGCCGACTCCCGGACAATCATCTCCATGGCGCTCTGCATCTCTTCGACCCGGATGTACCCGAGCTTCAAGGCGATTTCGAAATACAACTGGATGACGGACGAACTCGCCATACTGAGGTAGGTGCCCCGGCCCTGCGTCCGGCTGATAAACCCAAGCGTCTCCAGAGTGGACAACCGCTCGCGGACGGTGGGGCGCTGGATATTCAGGTTGCTCGCGAGAATCCGCTCCGTCGGCAGCCGCACCTCGCCCTTTTCGTCGGGAGCAAGATTGAGAATGAGTTCAATAATCTTCCCAAGTATGTCGTCGTCGTAACCGGGCATAGAGGATGCTACACTTTCTGTCGGGATATTTTCTGGCGGCGGCGCGCCGGCCACTCACTGTATTTTTGCCATACGCCACCCACTGTCAAGAGACTTGCCGCTTCTTGACGATGCCGGCGAACGCCTTTATAGTTAAATGATTCGGCACATATCCGGCAGGCGGTCGTGAAACCATGGGGAGCGATATGACCAAGGTACTTCTCGGTATTGACGCGGGCACAAGTTCGTTGAAAGTGTGCGCCTTTTCCCTCGCGGGCGACGTCCTCGCCAAGGGACAGCGGCCCATTCAACTCATCACGCCGGAGCCGACCTGGGCGGAAATCGACGTCGAATCGTACTGGCGCCAGGTCATCGAGACGACCAGGGAAGTGCTGGACGGTTTCGACGAAGTGGCCGGCATCGGCGTCTCCGCCACCTGCCCGACAACCATTTTCCTCGACGGAAAATACCGGTCGCTCCGGCGCGGCATCCTTTACCTCGACCGCCGGAGCGACGTCCTCATCCGGTCCTTCGCGGACGATCACGGCGGCGGCGACGCCCTCTTCGAACAGGTCGGGAACCGCCCCTTCAGTTCCACCTGCTGGCTCGGGAACCTGGCCTGGGTGCGGAAGCACGAGCCGGAAGTGTGGCGGAAAACGCGGCATGTCGGGCTTCTCAGTTCCTTTATTGTCCACCGCCTGACCGGGGCGTTCACCCTCGACTGGACGCAGGCGTCGTACTCGGGCGGATTCAATATCCACCAGCCTGAAAGCGGCTGGCTGCCGGAGATTTTGGCGAATTGGGACATCCAGGCGTCCATGCTGCCGAAGCTCGGCATTTCCCACCGGTCGGCGGGAAAACTGGGCACGGAGGCGGCGGAGGAACTGGGCATCAGGCCCGGCGCCGTCGTCGCCTACGGGTCGGCCGACACGGCGGCGGCGGCTTTCGCGGTCGGGCTTCGGCGGGACGGGGACGTTTTGGAGACGGCGGGGACGTCGGGCGTATTGACGTTCTGCCTTGAACGGCCCGAGTTCGACGACGCATTCATGAACCGCTGCCATATCGTGCCCGGCCGCTGGCTGGCCCACGGGGCCATGTCGACGCTGGGCGGCGCCTTCGCCTGGATGAAAAACAAGGTGTGGCCGGAGACGGTCAGCATTGCCGAACTGGAGCAGATGGCGGCGGAATCGCCGGCCGGCGCCAACGGCCTTATTTTCCTCCCGTACCTGGCCGGGGAACGGAGCCCGATATGGGACCCGGACGCCAGCGGCGTGTGGGTCGGGCTGCGCCTCGACAGCACCCGCTCCGACATGATCCGGGCGGTCTTCGAAGGCGCCGCCTTCGGTCTCCGGCAACTGCTGGAGCGGGCGAACAGGCACCTCAAGGTAAAGCCGCAGAACATCCTCAGCGTCGGCGGTGGTTCCCGGAGCCGTTTCTGGGCCAAAATTAAACAGGAGGTGACCGGCCTTACCTACCTGCTTTCGGAAAAGCCGGACGCCACCGCCTGGGGGGCGGCGCTTCTCGGCGGCATCGCCGGCGGCGAGTTCGACGGTCCGGAAGATCCGCGCCTCAACTACATCATCGCCAACCGGCCGGTGGCGATAACGAGCCGGTCGGAACGGGTGCGCCTCAGTGATATCGAGCGGAAACGCACCTACGACAAGGCCTACCGGGCCTACTGCAAGGTCTACCCGGCGCTCAAGACCGTCATGCACGATCTGGCGTCGGAGGAGTAAGTACCCGGCTTACCATGGGACGGTTGCGCTCTATCGCATCTCCGGTTGTTGCTCCCATTTCCCGGAAGCATGGATGCCATCCCGTTACCTCGTTCTACTTTCGTGACAACTCCAAAACCTCTTCGCCGGTCAGCGGCGACGACGGATGGTGCGACAGGCACAGTGGCGCCACTATCCGGATCGGTTCACTCCCCAATTCAATGGACTTCAGGAAGAAGTTGCCACGGTCGAGCCTGGCGACGCCCTTTCTCTCAAGGAGGGCCTCCGCCGCCTCGATGGTGGCGGGGGAGTTCTGCCTGCCGAAGAACTGCGTGTTACAGTTACTGATTATCTTCGTGTCCACGCTCTTCGGCTCCTGGGTGGCGAGGAGGAGGCCCATGCCGTATTTCCGCGCCTGGGCGGCGAAGCGGATGACCGAGTCCTTGCAGGGCGTCGATTTCTGGGACGGGATGAAGTCCTTCGCCTCGTCAATGACCAACAGGCCGCCAAGGCCTTCGACCGGGTTTTCCTTTATCCAGCCGAACAGCGTCATTGCCAACTGGTTGACAAAAACCTGTTGCGCTTCGCTGCTGCCGCCCAAGCCGGAGAGGTTGATGACGGATATTCGCGTCCGCCCGCCCGTGCCGGTGAGGAGGTCGGCGACGCTGGTCGGGGCGCCCTTGCCGCCGAGGAGAGGGTTCGTTATGAGGGCGCCTTTCAGGTGGGCGGACATGTCGCCGGCCATCTTTTCCGCCTTGTCGTGGATGTGGGCGCCGGAGTCCTCGGGGAGTTCCCGGAGGACGTCGACCAGCGTGTCCAGGTCGCCGCCGCCGTGACGGGCCATGTAGAACAGGGCGGCGCCGACGATGCCTTCCTTGGTGCTGTTCGAGCCGATTTTCAGGACATCCCGGAGGGCGCTTATACTCATACTGACCGCCGCCATCAGTTCGTCGTCGTCCGCGACGGCGGCGAGATCGGGGATTTGCCTGAGCCGGAGAGGGTTTCCGGTGTTTTTCCCCGGGGTCCAGATTTTCACTTCCACCTGGTCGAAATAACGCGCCGCCTTTTCCCTGTCCTCGGCCAGCCAGGCGGAAGGCGCTTCCGGCCAGGGCGTGCCCATGCGGGCCAGATCGTTCGCGACATCGATGACCACCGCCGGCGTGCCCCGGAGCGCCGCCTCCTCGACGAGGCGGCGGGTGAGAACGGTCTTTCCGGAACCGCTGCCGGCGAGAATGGCGATGTGGCGCTTCAGTGTTTCCAGGGTCAGGGTGACTTCGTCGCCCGTGCCTCCGGCGAGGGCGCTCGTCGCCTTTCGCCCGACCGGGATTCTGTCCGAAGCGTTTCCGACGCTGCGGCCGGTCCGCATTGGTGCCGGGGCGACTGGGGTAATCGGGACTTCGGGGACGGCTTCCGTTTCTTCGACGTCCTTGTCGTTGCCGGTGTTTTCCCCGCCGACTTTTTGTCCGGCGGTCTTTTCTTTGCCGTCATTGACAGTGACGTCCTTTTCTTTGCCGTCCTTTTCTTTACCGTCCTCTATCACGATCTCCGTTTTCACTTTGTTCCGATTCGCTTCTTGCGGAGACGGCGTCGGGGCCGGGGTCGCCGGAGTCGCCGGTGCGACGGCCTCGACCGGCGTTACGGCGGTGGCGGCGGGGTCGACGCCGAGGAGCCAGGCGCATTCGGGCTGGGCGAAGTCGATGGAACGGGTCGGTTTGGCGTGTTCGACCCAATCCATCCAGTCGTTGGGGAACTCGTTTTCAATGGCGACGAGGGCGGCGAGGCGGCGGATGTCGTCGTCCGACGGGTTGACCCAGATGCCGCCGGCCGAGTCGAACTGTTTCAACAGATCACTCGTCACCTTGCCGCCGGGGAAGGGGCCGAAGTGGACGAGGAGGAGCTTCCGGAAAGACAGGTTCCGGTCGATGCCGGATTGGGTCATGGCGGCTTTCAGGCGGTTCTGGAAGGCGCGGGCGTTCGGGTGGAGGAGGGCGCGGAGGCTGAGATGCCGGTCGCGGGTGGTGCCTTCCGTCGTTTCGAACCGCAGCTTGGCGTGGAGAAGGGGGAACTTCTTGTCCGCATAGTCGTCGTCCAGGAGGATGTCGGCGTCGGGCCTGGGCGGCTGTTCGAAACAGAAGGCGCGGGCGAAACAGGTCAGGGCCGGATGCCAGAAATCGTCCACCCGTTCCATATCCTTGAACTCGGCGGGATTGACCTTTTCCACCTCCTGGCGGTAGCGTTCGTCGATCCGGGCGATGCGTTTCTGGAGGGCGGGAACTTCGTCGACG
This sequence comes from Planctomycetota bacterium, assembly GCA_020860865.1. GTDB lineage: Bacteria > Planctomycetota > SZUA-567 > SZUA-567 > SZUA-567 > JAJBSZ01. Next base: position 5,246 of record JAJBTL010000050.1, read on the forward strand.
AGCACTGTCTCGGGCTCGTTTTCCGACAACTGCGTTGCTTCGCGGACGACGCCCTCGGTGAGGCAGTTACTGATATGATTGTCGCAGCTTTGAAGGACGAGGCGCGGCGACAAGGTGGTCATTTCCCCGAGAACGGCGGGCGGGAACGGCCAGGTCGGATAGGGGGCGGTCGCTTTTTCCCGGTTGAACGCCTTGGCCATTCTCTGCGCGACCAGCGCTTCGATCTGCGCCTTTTCGTCCAACGGCGCCAGGCGAAGAGGGCGTTGGTACCGGTCGACGGCGGTTTTCAGGCCGAACTCCCGGAGGGAGGTCCAGGAGTCGTTCAGGCAGGAGACGACCACGAGGGTGCGACGGGTGATGTCCCGGAGAGTCATCAGGCCGTCGCAGAGGCCGACGATGATATGCCGCGCGGTCGACGCCTCGTCACTGGCGATGTCGATGCCGGGGTTGTAGTGCTGTTTGACAATGGCGTCGAGCTGGTCCAGGGCGAAGACGGAAAAGCCGTTGTCCAGGGACATGAGCCACGACAGGCCGGCAACGGCGTTTTTGGCGTCGCAGACCGGTTGTTTGAAACCGAACGGCTTTATCGCCTCCGCGTCCGGCTCCAGGCCCTGGAGCCACTGGCGGCCGCAGTCGGAGATGTCGATGTCTTCGGAGGTGAGCATGACCGCCGCCCGCAGGACGTCCTGGAACTCCTGGGTCTGGACGTCGTAGCGGCGGTAGAGGCCGTTCACGGCCTTCTTTATGGTGGCGGCGAGGTCGTCCCGGAACATGCCGGGGATGGTGTCGCCGTCGACGCCGGCGCGCGATTCCTTGGCTATTTTGTCGAGGAGGTACAGGGTCTGCGGCCTGCCGTCCGGTCCGGCGGTGCGGATGGACCGGACGAGATGGAGCAGGATGGTGTCCCAGAAATCCTTGACGCCGGACATGTCGGCAATGATGAAAAATCCGCCCCGTTCCAATGTCTCCCGGCGGAACGTGCCAAGGAGGTGCGTCTTCCCGGAACCGCCGGGACCGGTGACGACCCAGCCGAGGGGCGAGGCGCTGTCGTCCTGGCGGGACAGTTTCGTGAGCGTTTTGGCGAAGTCCTTCCGGACGTGCGGGTGGATGGCGGCGACGTCGGTGGGATCGTCGCTCCAGATTTTGTCGATATGTTTGGCCCAGTTGAAGTCGACCGCTTCGAGAACGTTCCGTAAATCCATTATGCGAATCCCCCGTGGTTATTTTTGGTAGATGACGTGCAAGTCGCGGCCACTGGCGCGTAACGCGGCGTTTTTCACTTCGGCGGTGATCCGTTCGCCGTCGTCGTAGGGGTAGATGACAATCCGGTGTTCCCGCTGCCATTCGAGAAGGGCCGCGTCGAGGCGCTCGCGAGTCTCGTCCGGGAAGGCCGGGCGGAGTTTTTCCAGAGGGATGCCTTCGTCCGACTCCTGCAGGCTGGCCCACGAACGGGCGAGGCGATGCCACAGGTCGTCGTCGGACGCTGACTGTTCCCGGGCGTCTGTCCCGGTTTCCCCGGTTTTATCGGTTTCTTCGGCTTCGCCGGGTGCCACTTCTTCCACGGATTCCACGGGTTCCACGGATTCAGGGGAGTCATTCCGTGACGCCGAGGCAGACGGAGGGGAAAACAGTTCGGCGAGGTTGATGTCACGCTCCCGCAGGTGGCGGTCGAGGGCGGCGAATATTCCCTGGAGCACGGCGCCGCTGGTGGCGGCGGACATGGTCTGTAATGGGGCCGTCATATGGGTGGCGAGGTAGTGCCAGCCGGCGTCGGTGAGGGTAAGGCGTTTGGTCCGTCCTTCCGGCGTTTCTTCGACCAGGCCCTTGTCGATGAGCGGTTGCCGGTAGGCCGGTTTGCAGGCCGGGCGGATGTCCTTCAGGCAGGCGTCGCCGCCACGGGTGACCAGGAGCCACATGTAGAGGAGACCGATGGGCTTGATTTCGTCAGACATTGTGTGCCTCGCTTCCGGATGAATGGATACACTTCACGACGTCGCGGATTTTCTCCATCGCCAGATCGGCATCGCGGACCACCTCGTCGTGGGTGAGGCGGAGAACGCGGTAGCCACTGACAAGCAACCGGTAATCCCGATCCCGATCGTTTGCGAAGGCGATGATGTTGTTGTGGTAATGGTAGCCGTCGACTTCGACCACCACCTTTCCGGCCGGCCATAGGAGGTCGACGATAAACCGGCGGCCGCAGTTGGTCGTTACCGGCTGGTTGTGGCTGAACAGGCCGGCGAGTTCAGGGTCACGCACCAGGCCGGCGGCCAAAAGTTGTTCGCCACGGCTTTTCGGATGGGGGACGCCGATAATGCGTTCATGCTCGGGGGCGTCTTCGTCCGGGCCGGGCGGGGCCGGGATTGACGCCGTGTCGGCGGCCGGCGGCGACGAACCGGGCGACGGTGAGTCGGGCAGGCCACCGGGCGCGGGCGGCGCATCGCGTCGGTACGGTTCCGCGCCGTAGAGGAGCGCGGCGAAGTCCTCCCGATCCGCCAGTTCACGCGGCAAGAGCACGGTGACGTCGAGGCCGCTCTCCCGGGCCAGCCATTCGACGGCACGGGGAAAACCGTGGCCGTCCATTATCTCGGGCTCTCTCCGGGGAATCATAAGGGTAATGCCGACAACGCGTTTCGTCAAGGCGAGAGCGAGTTGACGGATTTGGATTTCCCCGACCAGACCGGTCGCCAGCGGCGGCTTTCCGAGAGCGGCAAGGAGAACGGCTTTTTTGAGCCAGGCCGGTTCGATGTGACGGTTGTGTCGACACAATTCGAGCGTGGCGACAATGGCGTGGAGGCGGTCGTCCAGCGCCGACGACGGCGCGTCCGCGAACAGGTCGGAACCATACCAGTGCGGCCAGGCCTCGAGCGCCGCCTCGGCCAGGCCGGCGAGGACGGCTGC
>JAJBTL010000050.1:8156-8494 GCA_020860865.1 Planctomycetota bacterium
TCAGCCGCATGCAGTGACTCGAGACGGAACGGGAGCGACGTGGGCCCGGCTACCGACGGGCGGGCGGCGGAGTGGATTTCTTCCTCGTCCGTGTAGAAGAGGGTGTGGATTGCTCCGGCTGCATAGTCGGTCATTGCGCGCTCCTTTGGACAGGGTACTGTGTCACGGCTATTCTACTCCGTGAACCACATACGCCGCCACTGTTCACTGCGGCGGGAGACTGCTACCGAACGGCGAATTGGTGAGATAGGGAGGGGAAGGGAAGCGACATGCCGCCGGCCGACACCAGGGCAAACCTGGGGTTGGGGGGGGCCCGGGGGGGGGGGCGGGGGGGTTTT
>JAJBTL010000050.1:8504-9590 GCA_020860865.1 Planctomycetota bacterium
CTGCCCCCCACCGGCCATTTGGCGAGCCCGGCCGGGGACGGGACGCGACATCCCGCCGGCCGCCCCCCGGGCACACCTGTGATGGGGGTGCCCCGGTGTCGGCCGAATGGTCGTTAATGAAGGAGGGAGGGAAAGCGGCGCGGTCAGAACGAGACGCCGACCGAGGCATTGACGGTATGGCCTTTGAAACCGGACCGGGTCTGGAATTCTTAATCGAGGCGGAAGTCGACGCGGTCGTTCAGGCGGCCGGACAGGCCGGCGCCGAGGCGCCAGTGGCTGCGGCCGGGTTCGACGCCGCGCATTGTCGCACCGCCGGGCGCGCCGACGAAGCCGGACTGGATGGCGGGGCCGGACCGCTTGGCCGAGTAGACATAGGCGGCGCGGATTTCCGGGACGACATAGCCGCCGCCCGAACCGATACGGAACACCTTGTTGGCCTGGAGGCCTATCGGGATGTCCAGCGAGTTTTCACTGCGGCTGTCGAAACGGTTGGCCGGGAGGTCCGGGTTGCCGCTTGCCTGTTCGTCCCACGCTTCGTTCCGCTGGTGGGAGAATTCGAGGCAGACCTACGGGAAGAGGTTGACGTACCGGGGCAGGCGGGCGATATAGCCGAGTTCCAGATCGGCGGAGAAGACGTCGGTGCCGTATTCGCCGGTTTTACGGCCATTCTGGATGAGCATGTCGACATGATAGTCGTTCCAGCCGTGGCCGTAGCCGAGGCCGCCCTCGACATAGACGCCGGAGTCGTGGACATAGGCGGCGTAGACGGCGAGGTTGAGGACGTCGGCTTCGTTTTTGTAGCCGAGGTCGCGGATTTTCAGATCACCCCGGGAATAGGCGCCGGCGATGCCGACGCGGAGGCGGTCCCGGGTATAGTCGAAGCCGAGGCGAGGCCGTAGGACTCGTACTTGTAGCCGGCATAACCGGACCGGGAATCCTGCTCGGACCAGGAACCGAAACCGCCGCCCCAGAAATGGGCGGTGCCGGCCGGAACGCACTGGCGGGCGCCGTAGACGGGCGACGCCAGGCCGGTCGTCGAGGCGACGCCGGCGCCGCTGCCGCTGACGGACGCGGTCGGCAGGAGAT
>JAJBTL010000050.1:9600-9830 GCA_020860865.1 Planctomycetota bacterium
CGGTCCAGGAAGGCGTGGGTCTGCTGGCGCCAGCGCTGGCGGAAGCGGTCGGCGTCGACGGCGGCGGCCTGGTTGGCGTAGGCGGAATAGGCGCCGAAGAAACGCTGCATTTCGGAACTGCCGGCCGCCGCATCCGGGAGTTCCACAGTGATGGCGGTGAAGTAATCCTCCAACGCGTCCATTCCATCCGTTTCGCCGAAGGGTTGGGGCTGGAGCCAGTCGAGATAGTC
>JAJBTL010000364.1 GCA_020860865.1 Planctomycetota bacterium
AAAATGCCGGTTTATGCCCGCTGCCGCCTCCGGTGACAATGCCGACGCGGTCCTTCCCGGGAGCCAGCAGCGATTTCAGGACACGGGGATTTTCGGTTTTTGCGATAAAACGCGCGTGGGCCTTGGCAAATCCTTCGACCATCTCGTCGACCATGTTGGACGGATTATTGAAAAATCGCTGCATTTCTTTTCTCCTGAAATCGGGTGGAACACTTCCTGAGACGGCTTCTACTTGAAATTACTCTGCTCGATATTCTTGATTGCTTCAATCTTCACACTGGACGGTCCGGGTTTGAACTCGCGTTGGAGCCATTCAAGCGCAAGCTTTTTTCCCAGTTCGACGCCGATCACCCTTGCTCCCATGGTGATGACATTGGCGTCGTTACTCAAGGCAGCCCGTTCGGCCGAGAAGGAATCGTGTACCTGCGCCGCCCGTATCCCCGGGAATTTATTGGCGGCCATCGCCATGCCGATACCGGTTCCGCAGATGAGAATACCACGACGGGCATAGCCGTCGGCCGCAATCAACGTTGCCATTTTGGCGGCAATTTCCGGGTAGGTGCGCGGATCGCCCAGCGCATGAATTCCAACATCCTCGACGTCATAGCCCTTGGCCTTGAGAAAAGCCTTCAGTTCCTCCTTGAAGGAAAGAGCGGCATCGTCGCAGCCGATATACAGTTCATTTCCGTACATGTCATTCTCCTGGCGACCGGCGACTCGTCGCGGTTGCCACACCTGGAAAAGCTGTTTTCTGGAGGAAACCGTCAACGCAAAAAGTGTAGCGGTGCGCGACGGCACATTCGGTCGGGTTCGGCAAAAAGGTGTAGTCACGGTACAATAAAGCATTGCCTCGCCCAACCGAAGTGGGCCGATTCAGTGCATCCGATAGTTTGACGGTTTATAATTTAGAAAAGTTGAATGCTTAGAAATCCGCATTCATTTCAGCGGCGGGGATGGCGATGATACGGGCGGGAATCGAGTCGCAGCCCTTGATCGGATACGGCAACAGAATGCAAATCCACTCGCCGTCATGGACCAGGCCAAGGTTGCAGCAGGATTCCACCATCGGCACTTCCTTGGCAAAAACGATCTGGTGAACCGGCTGGGTCATAAGGCCGGGAACTTCGATGTCCGGGCTGTCGCAGCCGATACAGCCGATTTCCTTTTCGTTGATGAGCCACTTGGCCGCATCAGGGCTCAGGTACGGGCGCAGCGTATCCCAGGCCGGCGTGTGGAACAGCTTGTCCGCGCCGGTCCAGATAAAGACAACCGACCCTTTCTTTATTTTCTTGTCGTAGGCCTTCACGTCCTCCAGGGTGATCTCTTCCTTGTCCTTCTTTTTCGTGGCGTCGATAACGCAGAGCGGGCCAATCATTTTGCGGAAATCCATCTCCGAGAGATCTTTTCCCTCCTTCACGTGGTGGAACGGCATTTCCACGTGGGTGCCGCAGTGGGTGCACCATTCGACGCCGGAAAGGATGTACCAGTCGTCCGGATGATGCTTGTATTGGGGCATGACGTCGGTAATATCGTTCACGTCGACGCGGCAGGGAAAATGTTCCTGATCGGCAATGATGGTCTGGGTGAGATCGACAATTTTACTTTTGTCCATGAGTTTTCTCCAATCTTTCCAAATCCTTGATAAAGTACGTAAAGGCGGGAACAAGATTTTCCCGGTCTATTTTTTCATCCAACCGCCCAACGCCGACAATAGCGTTTTACGGGTACTTGTGTTTGAAGTCGTTTCTTCGGTCGCCCTGGTTACCATTCCGTGCGGGTCGTTCAACGCCTCTTCCAATGACGTCACCTTCACCGGCAGACCGGCCCAGGGGAGAGGCGGCTCCAGTGTCCCGACCACAAGCAGCCGGTCGCCCGAGGACGGCACTCCGGAAAACAAACCCGCACCCCCCGCCCCGTCCGGCTCGCGCACGTGTATAACCGCCTTGATGCCTTTCCGCGTCGCGGCCTGCCGTAACGCCACTTTCGCCAGCACCGAATTCACCTCCGACGTTCGTCCGTCGATGAGAATCCACAACACTCCGTTCATGTTCTCCATCCTTTACCTTCAGGTCGTCGGAAGCAGGGAATCCAAAAGTTCGCGGACCTGCTCCGGACTTTCCATGTCGAGCGCCTTGGCCGCGAGTTCCTTGAGGCCAGCGTAGCTTTGGCAACGAACACTGTCCTTCACGGCCGGAATGTCCCGGGGTGTCATTGACAACTCGGTCACACCAAGTCCGGCGAGAAGAATGGCACCGGCCGGCTCGCCGGCAATGCCGCCGCAGACGCCAACCATCCGCCCAAACGGGGCTGCGCCGCGCACGGTTCCGGCAATCATCCGGAGAACCGCCGGATGCAGCGCGTCCGTTTCCGGCGCCAGGTCCGGATTTTGCCTGTCCATCGCCAGCGTGTACTGGGTCAGATCGTTCGTGCCTATGGAAAAGAAATCGACATGCCTGGCGAGGAGGTCGGCCATAGCCGCCGCCGCCGGCACTTCTATCATGATGCCGAGGGGAATGAATGGCGCGGAAAGTTCACTACGAAGCCGTTCACAAATCGCCTTGAGTTCAAGAACCTCACTTACCGACGTGATCATCGGGAACATGACGGAAATGCTTGGATATTCTTTTTGCACCCTGTACAGCGCCCGCATTTGCGGTTCAAGAAGGTCGGTGCGACGCAACAACAGCCGCGCACCCCGCACCCCCAGGAACGGATTCGCTTCGACGGGAAGACTGAGGTGCGGCACCTGTTTGTCGCCGCCGATATCGAGGGCGCGAACTATGACCCGGCGACCTGCCATCGCCCTGGCCATATCCCGGTAAATTTCAAATTGCTCGTCCTCCGACGGCGTATCGCTCCGCTCGAGAAACAGGAATTCCGTTCGCATGAGGCCGACGCCTTCCGCGCCCATTTCCATGGCGAGAGGAGCCTGATAAGCCAGATTGATATTTGCCGCGACTTCAACATGATGGCCGTCTTTGGTTATGGCGGGAAGTGCGCGACGTTCCGCCTGGGCCGCCCGTTCGGACCGCCGTCGCTCCATTTCAGCGCGCGCCGCCGCCAGCGCCTCTTCGGACGGATTTATCCACACCCGGCCACCGTCGCCGTCGATGATTGCGCTGGTGCCGTCCGGAATGTCCAGAAGCCCGCGACCCACCGCCACCACGGCTGCCAGGCCCAACGTTCTCGCCAGTATCGCGGTGTGCGACGTCGGACCGCCCTGGACGGTGGCGAGGCCAATGACTTTGGCCGTGTCGATGGTGGCCGTGTCAGACGGCGACAAATCTTCGGCGACGATAATGGCATTGCCCTGCTCCGGCAGGGACGCTTTCTTGATTTCCAATTCCGGCGAAAGATTGGTAAGGACGCGCAGGCCGACGTCCCGCAGATCGGCGGCGCGGGCCGCCATGAGCGCGTTTCCAGACTCGGCCAATTCCTTCGCCTGCTTATTGACCGCGTGGTGCCACGACCATGCAACACCATGGCCGTCCACCAAATGGCGGCACGTTTCAGCGATAAGCTCCTTGTCCTCGAGCACGACTATTTGCGCCTTGAAGATTGCAGCGTCGGCCTCGCCCAGCCGCCGCGCCGTGTCGTCGACAACCGCCTCAAGCTGATTCCGGGTTATCTTCAACGCTTCTTCGCGTCGGGCGCCGCCGGCCAGGAGCGGCTCCGGTTGATCCGGCACTTCGATAACCGTCGGATCGAGGCGATGAAGGGTGCCGATGGCCAACCCGGGTGAAGCCGGGACTCCGTCGACGACGTCGACGATTTCCGTTTTCGGCGGCGCCCACGCCCTCACCGACACCGAGGTCCGCTTGCTGGCCGCCCTGGCCGCCTGCGTCTTTTCCCCCGCGCTCAGGGCCGAAATATCACGGCGAAAGCGCTCCAGTACCTGCCTCGCTTCCGGGCCTTCCGCCGAGACGACGAGCGTGTCGCCGACCTTGACGCCCAATTTCAGGAGAGCGACGAGATTGCGCGGATCCGCGACTTTGCCGCCGTTCCGCACCCGCATCGGGATGCCAAGCGCCTTCGCCCTTTCCACCCAGACGCTGGCGGGACGGGCATGGAGGCCGGCGGGATAATCAACATGCCACTCCATCGTCTCCGACAGATCTTCCGCCGCTTCATGCGTTTTGCCTGTCTCCTCTTCCGTCAGTGCCAACCGGATAGTCTCCGTATCGGTCGCCGCGTTGAGGCGGGACAGCGCCGCCTCGTCCGTCACAATGCCGGCCAGACGGGTGAGGATGTCCGTGTGGGCGTCCGACGCCGCCGCAATCGCCACCACCAGTGTCGCCACATTGCCTTTTCCCCAGTCGATTCCCTTGGGAACCTGAAGAACGCAAAGCCCGTCCCGTTTGACCATTCCCTTGTCGGCCAGTTCGCCATGCGGTATCGCCAGGCCGGCGCCGAGAAACGTGTTGGCGGTTTTTTCCCGCCGAAACATGCTTTCGGCATAGTCCACCGGCACGCATCCCGCCTCGGCCAGAAGGCCCACGGCATACCGCACCATGTCCTCTTTGGCTCGAGGCTCGAGGCCGAGTCGAATGAGCAAATACGGTTGGTTCATGAAACTCTCCCGAAAGTTCAGGAATGAAAAACGTCCGCTATTTCTTCAGGTTTACGAAAAATAACGTCGGCTCCGTTGGCGACCAGTTCGGCCTCGTCGCGAAATCCCCAAAGGACGCCGCCGGCACCCATGCCGGCGTTCCGGCCGGTTTGCATGTCCGTCTTCGAATCGCCGATATAAATGATCCGATCCGGCTTCACCCCCATGGCGGCGGCCAGCGCCAAAGCGGCGGACGGGTCCGGCTTCTTTGGAAAGTCCGACCGTTCACCATAGACGCCCACGAACGAAATGTCGGGAAAAAGCTTCGTAATGAGATTGTTCGAATAATCGTCGCGCTTATTGGAATTGACCGCCATCGGTACCCCCTTGTCCCGAAGCGCGGCGAGAAGCTTCTCTATGCCCGGGTATGGGACGGTTCGGTTTTGATAACGTTGCTCATACACCGCCAAAAACCGGGCCAATCTTGCGTCGACCGTTTCCTTGGAACGCGCTTCTTCGGGCAGGCTCCGCGTCATAAGATCGCGGAATCCTTTGCCGATAATTTTCTTGTACGCGTCATACCGGTGCGTTGGGAACCCGGCTTCTTCCAGCACGATATTGACGCTGTCCCCGAGATCCTCGAGGGTGTCCAATAACGTCCCGTCGAGATCGAAAATCACCGCTTCGAATAATCGCGCCATGAGCGGACGCCTCCGGAGAAAATGGCGGAACGGGCGAGCCCGCCCCGCCTTGACTGCACATTGTTCAGGACAACTCGAGCGCGATCCGGTAGCTGCCGGGAACGCTGGCCGCTTCAAACGCCTTTTCTATTTCATCGAGCGGATACCTGCCGCGGATAAGGGGAGCGACAGCAATGTGCCCGTTGTTGAGAAGAGTGGCGGCGTCGAAGAAATCGCGTTGGTTCGCTTCGAACGCGCCGATAAGTTCGAACTTCCGGTAATGAATCAGATTCGAGTCGATGTTCAATTCCGGCTTCGGGTAGGACGCGGCAAAAAACAACACCCGACCGTCCAGCGCCTTCACCATCTCGAGCGCCTGTTCGTTGGCCTTGGTCGCTCCGACCGCCACGATAACCGCGTCAGCCCCGAGGCCGCCGGTCAGTTCCCGCACTTTTTCAGCGACGTTTTCCATGGACGGATTGATCGTGACGAACCCCATGTCCCGGGCGCACTGGAGCTTATTCTCGAGCATTTCCGACACCAACACCCGGGCTCCGTACGCCCTCGCCACCTGGGCGTTCAACAGGCCCATGGTCCCGGCGCCGATCACCACCACCGTTTCCATGGGCGCCACCCGAAGCTTCCTGATCCCGTTGACGACCGTCGCCACCGGCTCCAGGAAACCCGCCTCCGCCGCATCCATGTCCCGATTCATTCTAATCAGGTACTTGGACGGCCGCACCATGTATGTGGCAAAACCGTAGGTGCCGTAGTAACCGAGTTCGGACTGGTGGAAGTACGACACCAGGTTGAACTTTTCCACGCACTCGATTTGCTGGCCAAGACGACACGGCTTGCAGCGGCCGCAATAGGCGTAAGTCAATGCCACCCGGTCGCCGATGCGCAGTTCGTCGCCGGCCTTCGCCCCCTTCGCCACGACAATGCCGCTCCCCTCATGGCCGCCGGCCATCGGATATCCTTGATGTTCGCGCTTGCCCTGCCACTGGGTGTAATCCGTGGTGCAGATGTTCGACGCTTCCTGTTTGACCAGCACGTCCTCGTCACCCATTTTCGGCATGGGCAGGGTGACGATGTCCAGGGTGTGGGCCTTTGTCAGCACGCCCACGCGGATGGTGTCGGGTATGGTCTGTTCCATTCTCTATCGCTCCTCGCCATTTTATGATTTCAATTTCTGAAGTTCCAGGACCAGCGTGTCGTATTCGGGCGCGTTCAGGTAATTGTCGATGGAGATGTGCACCGCTGCCGGACAGGTGTGTTCGGCCCGCTCGGTCAAATCGCGGTGGGTCACAACGATGTCCGCATCGGCCGGAATTCCCGCCACAGCCTTGTTCGTGACTTTGCAGTCGATGCCGCCCTCCTTCAGCTTTTTCGTAAGAATGGACGCGCTCATCGCGCTCGACCCCATGCCGGCATCGCAAGCGAAAATAATGTTAAGCGGTCCCTGTTTCCCCTTCAAAGCCGCCAACTTTTCGGCAAAGCTTTTTGTGCTGCCGCCGGCGAGCGTTTCCGCGTACTTACTTTTCTGTCCCTTGAAGCCTTCCATGGTGGCGGTGGCGCGGGCCAGGCTGTCGTCGTCCGAATCGTTCAAGTCGACCTGGTCGAACTTCTTTATAAGAACGGCGCCGACGAGGAAGGACCCGACAATGCCGACAATGAATCCGACGAGAATCTGGAGATAATGCCCCTTCGGCGTCATCGCCAGAACGGCGAAAATACTGCCAGGAGAGGGAGCCGCGACCAGGCCGGTGTGGAACAGGCCCCAGGTGAACAGGGCCGACATGGACCCGAGAATGTGGGCAATGATGAGAACCGGCTTCCGAAGAACGTAGGGGAAATACACCTCGCCGATGCCTCCGAAGAGGACGATAATCAAACTGCCCGGTGCGGTCGCCCGCGAAACTCCCCGGCCAAAGAACCAGTAGGCGAGAAGAATGCCGGCCATCGGGCCGTTATTCGCCTCGACGAGGAAACGCCGCTACCGCCCGAGTTCCGATGCCTGCTGCACGCCGAGGGGAACGAGGATGCCGTGGTTGACCGCATTGTTGAGAAATAGAACCTGCGCCGGACAGACGAAGATACTTGCCAGGGGAAGCAGGCCGTGCCTGATGACCACGTCGACCGCCGCAGCGATGACGCCGTTCAGGGCCGTCATGACGGGACCGACGACCACGTAGCCGAGAATCATCAGGATGGCGCCGGCGATACCGGCGGAGAAATTGTTCACCAGCATTTCAAAACCGGGCTTGACCTTGCCTTCGAACTTGCCGTCAATCCACTGGATGACCTTGGCCCCGAGCGGGCCCATGATCATCGCGCCCATGAACATGGGAACGTCCGAACCGACGATGATGCCGGTCGCACAAAGAGTGCCCATCAGGCCGCCGCGCTTGCCGTAGACCAGGGTGCCACCGGTATAGGCGACGAGAAGCGGCAGAAGCCATTTGATGGCCGGGCCGACCAGCTCCCCGAGACTGGCGTTCGGCGTCCAGCCGGTCGGAATGAAGAGGGCGGTGACGATGCCCCAGGCGATGAACGCGCCGATGTTCGGCATGACCATGCCGCTGAGAAAAGCGCCGAATTTTTGTACTCTCAACCCGGCGCCGGAATGTTTCGATGCCACGTTCGTACTCATGCGATTCTCCTCCGCTCTCCCGTTTTGAAATGGGAATCAATGCCCGTTGCGAAATTCTCCCAGAACCATTCGCGCATATTCCCGCGCAAACCCGTATGCCGCCTCCTGCAATTCGTGATAGGCAATCCTGCCCTCGGACTCTTCTATTTTCTTCCCGGCGAATTCGGTCGTCGCCTTGGCCATGTACGAATAGTAATTCACCTTGGAACAGCCGGCGTCGATGGCCTTCCGGATCTGATCCCATTCAACGCCGGAAGCGCCGTGCATGACGACCCGCGTATCCGCCGGCACAGCCTTCCGAATGGCTACCACCCGATCGATATCGAGGACGGGCGGTTCGGCATAGATGCCGTGCATGGTCCCGAAACAGACCGCCAGGGCGTCGACGCCGGTTTCTTCCGAGAAGCGTCTCGCTTCGTCCGGATCGGTGAAGAACTTCCTGATGTCCGCATTTGTCAACACGACGTCTTCGCCGCCATGGGTGTCCTCGCCCGACGACGCCATCACTCCCAGTTCGCCCTCGACCGTGATATTCAGGTTATGGGCGATTTTCGTGAATTCCTTGACCCGGAGGACGTTTTCTTCAAAAGGAAGCGCGCTGCAATCGTACATGATTGAAGAAAATCCCGCCTGAATCGCCTTCATGAGAAACGTGTAGTCGGTCCCGTGATCCAGGTGGACGCACACCGGCACCTTCGCCTCCTTGGCGTAGCGGACCATTTCCGGGCCGATACGTTCGATGGGGATAAGGCTGTTGTGAACTTCGGCATGGTCGATGATGACGGGTGTGTTCAGATCTTCGGCCGCGCCGATAATCGCCCGAATGAACTCGACATTCGGGGTGTTGATACAGGGGATGGCGTATTTCTCCTTTTCCGCCGTTGCCAGTATTTCCTTCATGTTGACAAGCATTTTTTCTTCTCCGTTTCCCGTATGACCTCGCGCCTTTTCCGAAAAATAAGTGCGCAAGGGAGCGGAAGGCGCGCAGCGCCCCCTGGCGGATAGTTCGTGAATCGTTAAGAAAGCCGATTGGATTTTTTATAGAAATGTTTCAGTGTACGCGAAGGCTTTTATTTACTCTCCTTCCATGGCATTCACGCAAACGCTCCGAATGGAGAAAGGATTCGCATCAGGTGGAATCGAATCCCTCGGCAACATAGCGTTGAAGAAAACGCTCGAGAATCGCCTCGGTATGGAGCGAGACGCGTTCGACATTGCCGGCGAGAATATCCGAGAGAAAAATCTTGTTGTCCACGAGCGCCGTGCTGATACTACCGATCATGGCAAACTGTTCCGGAGAACTGTCCCGGGGAATGAGGATGATGATGCCGCCCATGACATCCTGAAAATACGGATCGGTAAAGGCGTCCCCGTCCGGAACAACCAGCCCGAACACCGGTCTCGTCACGCCGTCGGTGGGACAGTAGAGAAAAACAAGATCGAGTTCTTTCAGGACCTGGGTGGTCGCCGCTTCGCGCTCGGTGATGCCGGCGGTTATGGCTGTGGCCTGTTCCGGCGTCGTTCCATACGTTTCCCCGAGAATGCGGGCAAGTTCAGGAAAGGTCACGTCGCCGTCGACCGGGACCGCCCGGAAATTGGCGACCATCACCCTGGCGGCGGCGGCCAGGTTCTCCAGTGTCTCAAAACGGCGGGTGATGCCGGGATGCTGTCCGGGACGGTCCACGTCGTTTTTACGGGTTGCCGCTTTCTGAATTTCGACGGCGATCCGCTGTTTGTCCACATCGGCAAGCAGGAGTGAAACCACTACGACCGGGAGTTCCGTCTCCGGAATGGGCGTTGTACTGATGAGAAAATCGAACTTACCCCAGGCGCCACTATCGGACCAACTACCGACCTCGAATTTAGCCTCGTCGCCAAACGCCTTCCTGGCCTGAGAGCACAAC
>JAJBTL010000040.1 GCA_020860865.1 Planctomycetota bacterium
ATCCTGAACCTGTCCTATGTCTCGGCTGAAATTCTTCACACCCTGGCCGGTTCGTTCGGCCTCGTCCTCGTCGCCCCGATCACGGCGGTGATCGGCAGTCTCCTGTATGTCCGCCGGACATGATAAAAAGAAAACCCCGGCCAGGGCGGTCCCGGCCGGGGCGGTTTTACACGCACATTGCAAAAATTGAACGACGTACCGCCCAAACCGGAATGACGACAGGCGTCGGTAACGGCGCATTACAACGGGACGGCTTCGTCACGGCGACATGATTTCGCCGCCGGTGAGGTTGACCGCCTGGCCGGTCATGTACGACGACTCATCGCTGGCGAGGAAGGTGGCGAGGTTGGCGATGTCCTCCACGTCGCAGCCCCGGCCGAGCGGCACCCGTTTCCGGTACCGTTCGAGAACCTGTTCCTCCGTCTCCTGATACTTCACCGCGTACTGTTTCGCCAGATCGACCCAGAGCGGCGTGTCGAGGGCGTTCCCGGGGCAGATGCAGTTGATCCGCACCTTTTTCGGCGCCAGGTCGAGGGCGACGCACTGAACCAGCCCGATAACGCCGAACTTGGACGCGCAGTAGGCATGGTTCCACAAGCCGCCGCGCTTCCCCGACCGCGAGGCGATGACGACCATCGACCCGGGCCGGGGCGCCTCGAGAATATACGGTGTCGCATGCTTGATGCAGAGGAAGGCCCCGGTCAAATTGACGCCGAGGACGAAGTCCCAATCGCGTTTCGGGAAATCGGCGATGTAATGGCTCTTCAGGACCCCGGCATTGTTGACAAGGAGGTCTAGCCCGGATAACCGGTCCGCCGCCGTCTTCATCGCTTCCGCCACCGATTCTTCGGACGTGACGTCCACCGCCACGGCGACGGCCTTCCGGCCGGTGGCGGCGGCGATGTCGGACGCGGCGGCACTGGCGGCGTCGGCGTTAATGTCAAGGATGGCGATGTCGGCACCTTCCCGGGCGTAACGTTCGGCAATGGCCCGGCCGATTCCCTGGGCTGCTCCGGTAATGACGGCTTTCCGATCGGTGAGGCGCATGGGCGCTCCTTTATGTCGCCTGATTATTCAGGACAATCACTCGATTTCCAGGGCGTTGTCGAGGAACGTCTCCTCGGCCGCCGTCGTCCAGACGTTGCCTGGTTCCAACAGTGGCGCCGCAGCGGCGCAGACGTCCTGGAACTTGTCCATGCCGGTCAGGGGCAGGTTGGTCACCTGCGGGAAAATGACCGTTTTCCCCGGGAAGCGGTTTTCCTTCACCCCCTTGATCCCGAGCCAGGTGGCCTCGATGCCGCCTATAGCGGCGAGGCTCATCCGGGTGGCGAGGCGGCCGGATTCAAGTTTCTTGAGGGTGTTCACGATGTCTTCCATACTTGACCCGGACGACCCGATAAGGCGGGTGTGGAGATGGCGGAAAATTTCCGGGGACAGCTTCGCCTTGGTGCCGATTCCGACCCCGGCGAAGACGTTCAGGATGGACTGCGGGGCCAGGTGGTCGGCCGCCTCCTCCACCAGCTTCGGTACCGGCGCGTGGACATAGATGTCGTCGAAGCCGTGCCCGCCCGTGGCGTCGGCGATGCGGCCCGGGAGGTCTTTTTCTACGCCGACATTGAGGCAAATAAGGTTGACGCCGTTCCGTTCCGCCAGCGGCCTCAGCCGGTTATCCATATAGGCCAGCCGTTCCGCCGACAGGTCGGTGCAGAACAACACGTTCGGCGGCTCCTGGTGTTCAAGGGCGCGCTGGACATGCATCTGACCCATCGGCCCGGCGGCGCCGACCATCCAGGCCCGGCCGGCCGGTTTCAGATCGGTCCGGGTGTTTTGCCCATACACCCCGTCCGGCGTGGCGCCACCGATATAGCGGGTCAATTCGTAATGGGCCCGGCCGATATCGATGGCCGCCTTGACCGGAATGTCGTGGCTGGAAATGAACGACAATACCCCGCCCACCGCCAGGGCCTGATCGCACGCTTCGACCAGTTCCGCATCCGGCGTGCCGACGAGGAAAATGTCGTCGAAACAACCGCCTTTTTCCTGAGCGGCGACGACGCCCCGGACGCCGCCTTCCCCGAGGGTGACGACCGGTCCCGGCAGCCCGGTTATGGCGCCGCCGCCGGCGTGGTAGATTTCATACGGCGGATTCGACAAGGCGCCCGTAAAGTCCGCCGCTGCGCCCGCCGCGGCAACGATAAGGACGCGCCCGTGCGCCACCGGCGCGGTCCGTTCCGGCAGGTGGTAGGCGGCCTCGACGCAGGCCCACGGTTCGACCAGGGCGGCCTCGGCATAGCCGGTTGTGTCCTTAATAGGGAGAAGGTAACAGACCCCGTCGTTCTCGAGGACCCACGGCCCGACATAGGCGTACTGGGCCATGGCGCCGCGCTGGACATAACCGAACGCCACTTGTTCCCCGTCAACCTTGATGTCGGCCTGTATGATGAACCGTTGGCCAATGGAGAACTTGTTTTTCCAGTTCGACCCGACCCGGACGACAGTCATCGCCGCTTCGTGGCCGGCGACGGTCGGGTTGTTCTTTAGATCGCGGCCGGTGATACGGGGGTGGTCGGGTCCGGCCCAGATCAGTTTCGTGTCGGAAAAGCAGAGCCCGAGGGCGTCGACGCGGAGGAGCACCTCGTCGGCCGTCGGGTCCCGGAGCGGCAGCCGCACCGCTTCGCCGTTCACCCCAAGGTTATCAAGGCCGGCGCCGTACAATTCCCAGGACAGGTACGATTCGGGAAGCCGGTAATCGACGGAACGGTACCGCTGGTAGGTATTCATACGATTTCCTTTTCAGAACGAAGGCGCGCAACCCCTCTGGAACGGTGCGGCAAAAACACGGGACGACTCGTTATGCAAGAGCGCCAAGGATATCTTCCGGCGTGGCATCGAGCGGAATGTCACCCGGTGCCGGTGGCCGGTACGGATCGACAAGGCGGCCGACCCTGGCGTAAAACGCGTTCGCCCCGGTCGGATCGTTTTGGAAGGCGGCGGCGGCCCAGTCGCTCACGAGGCCCATCCGCGCCGCGTTTTCGAGAACCGTGTGGCCGTACACGATGTAGGCCGCGTCCATGAAATCGGCGACATAAGGCGCCAGTTCCGGGGCGTCGAAGTCGTCGACGAACTTCTGTCCGGGCGCGTTCAGTTCGGTTCCGGCCGCCACCGGGATATGGCGGCGACGGGCGGCATTCATGAATTTTTCCAAGGCCGCCAGCTTCCGTTTCTTCAGCACCGGATCGGAAAAATTCCAGTTGCGGTCCGGCATGATGTTGGCGATGCGGGCGCCCCAACGGATGGCGTCGTCGAACAGTTCGTCCGGATTCGACTCGCCGACGGACAGCCCGTCCACCCACGGGAGACAGGGAATGGCGCCGACGTCCCGGACGGTCTTGAAGACGTCCCGCACCGCCGGGAACGACCCGGAATCCGGTTGGGTATAGCCGGGACCGCCCTTTTTCATCAACTTCGATTTGATGGTGGTCTGGAGCGCCGCCGGGTCGTGGATTATCTTCTCCGCCGCCGCCGCGTCGACACCGAGGACCTGTGCCCAGTACGCCGCCAAGGCCTGGTCGTCCGGGAACCGTTCCCGCGCCTTCGCGTCGTAGGCGGCGCACAGGTGCCGTTCCGTCGGGTTGCCGGACGGGGTGAGGGGGATAACGTCCCGGTCATAGTCGAGTTCGACCGGCGATGTGGCCGGATTGACTTTTTTCAGCATCGCCACATTCCGCGCCTGCGACTGCGTCTTCAGGCTGGCGATGAAAGAGGCGGCGGGAGAGCCTGGTTCGGGCAGGCGGGCAAAGCCCATCCCCATGACGTAGAGAATCCCCGGTTCGCCCGGGCTCGACACTTCCCGGTCGAAATAGGTCGAGGCGAAAGACCGCGTCTCCAGGGAGACGGTGGTGCGGATACCGAGGGTCCGGCCGGCGGCGAGGGTTTCGTCGAGGCTGTCCAGAACGTCGAAGTCGTTGACGCCGACAACGGCGAGGCCGCGCCGCCGCGCTTCCCAGACAATGCGGGACGGCGAGTAGCCGCGGGCGGAATAGGAATGGAAGGAGTGGAGATGGACGTTCGAAATATTCTCCGGCGCCGGTGGGGTCAGTTCGCCTTCGGCGATTTCCCTGGCGATTTCCTTGACGGCGGCGAGGCGGACGGCCGGGTCGAAGGAATCGAGGTTCCGTAGGAGAATGTCGGATACATTCGTGTCCATATGTCGCTCCTCGGCCCGGGACGGTCGTGCCGCCGGGCGGTTTTCCAGGCGCGCGCCGACCGGCGTCAGCACACGAGCTGGATTTCGTTTTTCCGGAAAAAGTCTATCCAGCGCCGGTTCGGCACCGCGTCCGTAATGACGTACTCGATGTCCGAAAAGTCCAGCGTCTTCGCAAACACCACCTGGTCGAACTTGGTGGAGTCGACGAGGAGGACGCGGTTCTTGGCCTGCCGGGCCATGCCTGTTTGACCATCGCCTCGGGCTCGTTCGACTCGGTGATCCCGTGTTCGCGGTCGATACCTTTGCAACTGAACACCGCCACATCGACGCAGTAGGTGGCGATGGTCCGGCAGGCGGCCGGGCCGACCAGGCTCTGGGAATGGGCCCGGAGATTGCCGCCGGTGGAGATAAGTTCAAATGAACTGGAACTGAAATCGTTCAGGATACGTGTCGAATTGGTGACGACGGTCAGGTCCTTCCGCGACCGGAGGAGGTCGAAGAGGGCGAGGACGGTACTACTCGAATCCGCCATCAACGACGCCCCGTCCGTCACCAGCCCGGCCGCCTTCCGGGCGACGACCTGCTTCAGTTCGTAGTTTTCCGCCGTCCGTTTGGCAAACGACAGGTCCTCGTTCCCCGGCTGGAGAAGGACGGCGCCGCCGTGACTGCGTTGAAGATGGCCGCCGGCCTCGAGCTTTTCTAGATCGCGGCGTACCGTCTCCTGGGTGACCTGGAACGTTTTGGCCAGATCGGCGACATGGATCTTCCGGTCGCGCTGCAACTGGTCGAGGATTTTCTGCCTGCGTTCGACTCCTAGCATTGCCGGTGCCCAATCAGGTGGAGACGTTTCGACGGAATTTCTCAACTTCCCAATTTTCGATAAAGTCGGCCAGGCGCGGCTCGAGATACGACACGCCGCCGAAAGCCCCGGCATAGCGTTCGACCAGCGCCCCGTCCCAGGCGAATTCGAGGGCAAGGGCGGCCGCCTTCCGGGTCCGGCCAAGGCCGAGGATCATGTCGCCGACCCGGGCCACCCGGGGGATAATGCCGCTGTCGTCCCGGAACCGGCGGATGGCATCGACCTCGAGAGGGCCTTCGTAAAAACGCGACCGGGAATAGACAATGTGATCGGGGCTGAGCGGTCCGCCCGGCAACGTGAACCGCCCGGAGGCGGTAAACGCTTCGGCCTCGCCGCCAAGCGCTTCCCGGAACACGGCCGCCGCCGCCGCCGCTTCGGCCGGCGTCGGGTCGGGGCCGCGTTCGGGTTCGCCCTCCAAGCCGGCGTCGTAGATGGCGTCAGTCACTTTCGTCATGACGTTCGTGTAGTGGTTCCTGATTCCATCCAGGGTGTCATTGGCGACAAAAACGCCGTGGTTGGCCAGGAAAACTACAGGCGGCTCATGGCCGCCGTTCGCCCGGGCTTCGGCGAGAAGCTCGCCGACCCGGAGGCTCAAGAGGTAACCGGGTTCAATCGGGTCCAGCCAGAGGGCGGCGGTGAACAGGACGCGGGCGACGGCTTTTCCATTCCGGCTACAGACAAGGCCGCTCACCACGGTCGGATGCGTGTGGACGACGTAGCGGGCCGAGAATGAATTATGCAGCGGCGCCTCGACGGACGGCCGGCCGTCGTGACCGGGCAGTACCGTTCCGGCCATGAACTCGACCACCGCCGCTTCGCGGGCACGGACTTCGTCCGGGAATTGGGTGGTCTGGAGGGCGGCGACCCGGGCGCGGTCGAGCGGGAGAAAATCCTCCGGTTTCATTTCAGCCAATGTGATGCCGCTTGGCTTGACGTAGAGGGTTGAATCGTCCTTCGCCGATGTGTTGCCGCCGCCGCCTTTCACGAAGTCCGGTGTGCCGTAGGCGTGGGACAGGGCGGTAATGGTGGCGAGCAGGTGCTCCGTTGTCATGTGGCTGCTCCTATGGGGATGGCGTTTTTATGGAGAAAGCTGGAACCCGGCGCGAACGTTTACAACCACTTTTTCCCGATTCTCATTGCAGTATACCACGGTATTTCACATCCGCAACCGATACTCACATAAAAACAGGAAAAAACAGAATTTTTCCAGTGGTTTCCCGGCCGGCCGCCAGCGGTCCAAAGGGTTGGCTCGTTGACACTTACCGGGCCGTCCTTGGCGGCCGGAGGGCCGTGATGGTGAAAAAATGCGGAGAAAATGGGAGAAACGCGATTATTTGATTGACAAAGCAACGGCATGTTGTATTCTGAAGGAAACAAAGCGAAACAAAGAAAATGTAACATTACTCACACGCGCCGTCCACGGCCGCCTAAACTCCCAGACCCGTTGCACCGCTCACTACACGTTCACGATTTCTTCACGGCTCCGTGTCCTATTTGCGCGCTATCCAACCGCCTCAGGGGAGTGCCATGCATACCTATTATATGGCCATCGACGTCGGCGCTTCGAGCGGCAGGCATATTCTCGGCTGGCTCGAGGACGGGGTCATCCGCCTCGAGGAGGTGCACCGGTTTACGAACGGGCCGGTCAAGCGGGACACCTGCATGGCCTGGGACGTCGACCACATCAGGAAAGAAATGATCGCCGGCCTCCGGAAGGCGGGGGATATCGGCAAGCGTCCGGACAGCCTCGGCGTCGATACCTGGGGCGTGGATTTCGCCCTGTTGGACAAGGACGACCAGGTTCTTGGCGATGTCGTCTGTTACCGCGATCGCCGGACGCGGGGGATGATGGACGAGGTGTTCGCCCGCATGCCGGTGGAGGAATTGTACGCCCGCACCGGTATCCAGATAATGTACATTAACACCGTCTTCCACCTGATGGCGGTCAAGCTTGGCCAACCTGAACTCCTCGCTCAGGCGCGGACCTGCCTGATGATGCCGAACTTCCTGTCCTTCCTCCTCTCCGGCGTCAAGAAGAATGAATACACCATGGCGTCGACATCGCAACTGGTCAATGCCGAAACGGGAATGTGGGACGAAGAAATCTTCATCCGCCTCGGCTTTCCCCTGGACGCCTTCCCGGCCCTCGAAATGCCGGGTACGCCGGCCGGGAGCCTGACGCCGAGCATCAAGGCTGCAGTCGGCTACGACTGCCGCGTCATGCTGCCGCCGTCCCACGACACCGCCTCCGCCGTCCTCGCCCTGCCGGCGGTGGACGACGAATCCATCTACATAAGTTCCGGCACCTGGTCCCTCATGGGCATCGAACGGCTCAGGCCGGACTGCCGCGACATCTGCCGCCTGGCCGGTTTCGCCAACGAAGGCGGTTATGCCCGGCGCTACCGGTTCCTGAAAAACATCATGGGACTCTGGGTGATTCAAAACCTCAAGAAGGAAATCGCCCCCGACGTCGACTACGACACCCTGGCGCGAATGGCCCGGGCAGGCATGGATTTCACCGGCACCATCGACGTCAACGGGCCGGAGTTCCTCATGCCGGACAGCATGAAGGACACCGTTGTCGCGGTGGCTCGGAAGGAACTCGGCGTCGCGCCGAAAACGGACGAACAGATCCTCGCCGTCGGCTACCGGAGCATTGCCGAAAGTTACGCCGCCACCGCCCGGGCGGTCGAGGCGTTGTCCGGGAAGACGTTCAGCCGCGTCCACATCATGGGGGGTGGCAGCCAGGACCGGCTCCTCAACCAGCTCACCGTCGAAGCGACGGGTCGGGACATTTATATCGGTCCGGTCGAGGCCACCGCTGTCGGCAACATCCTGTCCCAGATGCTGGCGGACGGGGTTTTCCCCGATATGCAGTCGGCCCGGCGGGCGGTGGCGTCGTCGTTCAAGGTCGAACGGGTTGAAGTTTGACTAAGACACGGTGACGGCGCGGCGGTGTGGATTTTGACTTTTTTAAAGATGACGGCAACAACCACAACGGGGAGAAGCCATGTCGAGATTTGAAACAGCCAAGGCGATGTATGCGGAGGTCGGCGTCGATGTCGATGCCGCTCTCGCCGCCCTGGACACGATTCACATTTCCATGCACTGCTGGCAGGGGGACGACGTCACCGGTTTCGAAAGTTCGGACGGGCCGACCGGCGGCATCGCCGCCACCGGGAAGTATCCCGGGAAAGCGCGGAACTTTGACGAATTATGCCAGGATATCCGGAAGGCCTACTCCCTCATTCCCGGCAAACACCGCCTCAACCTCCACGCCATCTACCCGGCGCCGGGCGACGGGAGCGATCGGGACAGGCTCGAGCCGAAGCATTTTTCCCAATGGGTCGATTTCGCCAAGGCGGAAGGGATCGGCCTCGACTTCAACCCGACATTCTTCTCCCATCCGAAGGCCGGCGACACCCTGACCCTGTCGCACCCGGACGACGGCATCCGCCGCTTCTGGATTGACCACGCCCGCGCCTGCCGCCGCATCGCCGAATACTTCGGCAAGGAACTCGGCACGCCGGCCCTGAACAATGTCTGGGTGCCGGACGGCTACAAAAATATCCCGGCCGACCGCCTCGGGCCACGGCTCAGGCTGAAGGCATCCCTTGACGACATCTACAGTGAAAAACTCGACAAGGCGCACCTCTATGACTCGGTGGAGTCGAAGCTGTTCGGCATCGGCGTCGAGGCCTATACGGTTGGCTCGCACGAATTCTACATGAATTACGCGGCATATTCCGATGTTCTCTACCTCCTCGACCTCGGCCATTTCCACCCGACCGAATCGGTGGCGGACAAGCTGTCCGCCGTCCTCGCCTTCTCGGACAAGGCGGCGCTCCATGTCTCCCGGCCGATCCGCTGGGACAGCGATCACGTCATTATCCTCGATGACGAACTGAAGGAATTGGCGAAGGAAATCGTCCGCTGCCAGGCCCTGGACAAAGTCCTCCTCGGCCTCGACTTCTTCGACGCCAGCATCAATCGGGTCGGTGCATGGGTGACCGGCATGCGGAACATGCAGAAGGCCTTCCTCCACGGGCTCCTCATGCCGCACGACCGCTACGCGAAATTGCAGGACGAAGGCCGGTTCGGCGAACTGATGGCGTTGTCCGAAGATTTGCGGCTCTATCCCCTCGGGGACGTGTGGGATCACTACTGCGAAACGAAGGGCGTGCCGGTCAGGGAAAAATGGTTCGCCGATGTTCTCGGGTACGAGCGGGACGTCCAGTCGAAACGTGGCTGAAAAAGCCAGGAAACACGTGACGTGACGATGTTTTTAGGGTGGTGCGAGGGGGCGGTTATCATAGAGGAGACGGAATGACGCCGAGCAAGAAATTCGCCTGGACCTGGAAGGTCAAGCCGGAATGCCTTGACGAATACGTGCGGATGCACCTGGAGCCGTGGCCGGAAATCATGGCCGAACACACCCGGGCCGGCATCCGGAATTATTCGATTTTCCAGAACGGCAACCAGTTCTTCTATGTCTTCGAATGCGACAATGTCCAGGCCGCCTTCGCCTACATCGACCAGAGTGACGCCTGCCAGCGCTGGAACGCCATCACGTCCACGATGGTGGAGGGGTCGTTCGCCTTCGGCGCGGCCGCGCCGATTCAGCCGCTCCGGGAGGTGTTTTACCTCGCCTGAGTGTTGATAC
>JAJBTL010000088.1 GCA_020860865.1 Planctomycetota bacterium
ACACGACAGGCGGATCATATCCCGTCTGCTCGATAACCCCATGGTAAGAAACAATGCGAGATTGCCAGCGTTTCCAGCGCTGGTATAATCGAAGATTCGGCATTTTCGGATGAGAACGCCGAGTGTTTCTTTATGTATTCACCAAGCCAAAGAAGCACGAAAAGCTTCATTGCAGGGACGTCTTGGGCGCAACGGAAAAACACTATGACACCTATATGCCTATACATAGTACGCGATCCCGGATCCATGTCAACACTTATTTGCCTATATTTTTAGGGAAAAGCATAAATGATTGATAGAGAAGGAATTAATAAACGGTACCTTTCCTGTTTTCCAGGAGTTAAGCCGATCGATTTGGCAAATATGCTTGGTGTAAAGTACCCGACCGTCTACCAATGGATAACCAACAAACGGAAAGTTCCGTGGGATAAATTGAATGACTTGACCAGTACGCAAGGCATTAGCTGGGACTGGCTTTTGGAAGGAAGAAAACCTAAACATAAAATAAGAAAAAAGGTATCTGGCGATACCTCTTTCGACCGCCCCGGGATTACAGTGCGGTTTTTCTCGTTGTACCCCGAATGTTCCCAAAAGAAGATTGGCGATTTACTTGGCGTCAGTCAGATGACCGTCTATAGGTGGTACCACAATATAAGCCCGGTTCCATGGGAAAAGCTAAAGATCGCGGTGGATGAATTTAATGTTACATGGGAGTGGCTACTCAAAGGAGATGAATAATTGCGACGGCATCAATGAAACCGCAGCCGCAATAAATAACTCCCGCCAGCCGTTTCCATCTCAAGAACAAACACCTCGGCGTGAACTGGGGTGAACTGGGGGAACGCGAGGACGTTCCGGCCGGCCGACGCGAACGCGTCCCTCTCGAACACGACGTCTCCGTCCAAATCGACCAGGCGGAACCGCACCGGCCCGGCGCGGTTGACGTGGTAGGGAATTTCGAACAAGCCGCTGTCCGGATGGCGGCGGCTATCGTAGGCGTCCTGGTCGGCGGCGCCGCCCTTCCGGAACGCCGGCACCACTTCCGGGAAACCGTCGTCGTGACGCGGCGCGGCCAGGCCGGCCCGGCGCAGTCCGGCCTTGATGTCCGGGTCGGCCATCATGAGCTTCCAGAGGAGGCCGCTCCGGTAATTTTCCACCATCGCCACCATCGGCAACTGATCGATGGCGAGGTAGTGGGGGCTTATCCAATTGTCCCGCAGGTTGACGCCGTCGTACGGGCCGAACTCGCCCCACACCCGTCGCCTTAGGCCGCCGGCCAGGTTCCTGAGCACCTGCATGGAATAGTGCGGCGTAAACGGCATCGAACTGATGGCGGCGGTCGGCGCCACGGTCTGATTGTCGTTACAGGGGCTGTTCGCGATATAGCCGTTCCTCGTTTCACAGGCAGTCAAACCCCAGAAATTTTCGGAATACCCGTGTTCTTCCGGCGCGCCGTAGAGGCAGTAGCCCCGGTTCGCCAGGGTCTGGTTGACGCTCCGGACAAAGTAGCCGCGCGAGACATAGCCGTCCGCCAGCCGCCTCGGGTCCAGCCCGATAAACGAATACTGGGCCAGGAACAACGGGCTGCCGCACGGCGGACAGGCTTCTATAAGGTAGTCGTTCTGAATCTTCGCCTGGTAGGCGTCGCCGGAGGTCCAGTAGTCGTAGGCGGCCCGGCTGATGGGATGGGTCGGCGACGACGCGGCCAGGACGTAGGTGATGAAACACTCGTTATAGCCAAGAATCTTCAGGCCGTGATGGAACCCGCGCACCGGGTCCCAATGCCAGTACAGGCCGTTCTCCTCGTTGTTCGTGAACCAGTTCCAGTCGACCTCTTCCCATAATTCCGTAATGATGGCGCGGATTTCCGCCTCGACGCCCGGTCCGTTGAAATAGGCGCGGGCGAGGAGCAGCCCCTGCATGAGGAGGGACGTCTCGACGATGTCGGCGCCGGTGTCCCGTTCGCCGAACGGCATGGCCTTCCCGGTGCGGCCGTCCAGCCAGTGCGGGAAGGCGCCCCACAGTTCCCGCCGGGGCGTGCGGTCACGAAGAAACGTGACAATCCGGAGAAGCCGGGCGACGGCGTCCTGGTGACTGACCCACTTCCTGTCCACCGCCACCACAAGGGCGGCCAGGCCGAAACCGGTGCCGCCGACGGCGACCGGCTTGACGTCCATCGGCTGGCTCGATTCATAGGCCATACCGGAAACGGGACAGCCCGCTTCCCAAAAATAGCGGAAGGCATCGACCTGGAGCTGGTCGAGAACGGCGCGGTCATTGAGGTATTCCCGGTCCGGTATATGTCCGGCAAAGGCGCTGGCGGACAGCGCCATGACAAGAGCGAAGGCCATCCGGGGCGACTGGCGGCGGGAGACGGATCTCTCGGCCGGACCGCCCTGCTCCAGGCGCGAACGGACGAGATATTTCAGACGTGATGGTTTTACCATGGTATTCCCCAGGCGGCGGCGTCTTCCAGCCGCCAGACCCGCGAGTGAAGACGGGACAAATGGCGCGGCGATGAAAGAAGGAGAATCTTTTCCGTCCGGGACAGCCCCTCCGGGCCGGTACGGACGGCCTTGTCGACCAGGTCGTCAAGGAGCGCCTCCTTCTCCGCCACCACCGCCGGCTTGTCCGGCGTCATGGCGACGTGGAGCGAATGGACAGACGGCGACGTCACCGCCCGTACAAATCCGGCCCCCTTAACGGGGACCGTTTCCGGGTGCGCCAGCCGGCCCGCGAGCGCCCGCAGCACCGTTGCCGGCCGCGTGTCCGCCGGGGTCAGGAACAGTCCGGCCCGGACCGCGCCGGCGCCGACGCTGACCCGGCTCGTCCAGACGGACAACGGGACGGACAGGATCAGCCCGGCGATAATCGGCGACAGCCAGAGGAAGAAATCCGGATTAATCAGGTACATGAACGCACCCCAGACCAGGCCGATGACCACGCCCCACCAATGGAAGCGGAAGGCCTGGAGCCAGGTGGTGCCGGAGGCGTCGCGGTTCTGCGTGTTCCAGCGGACGGTGAAGCCGAGAAGCGTCGTGATGATGAACAGGCTGTGGTAGAGCATCCGCACCGGCGCCAGAAGGGCCGAGAGGACAAGCTCGAGAACGGCGCTGGCGACCAGGGACAGGCCGCCGCCGAACGCCCCCGCCCCGCCTTTCGCCAGGACGAGAACGAGGACGAAAAATTTCGGGAGGAAAAGGAGGACGGCCGTTCCGGTGCAGAGGGCCAGCATCCAGCCGGAAAAGAATTCGGGCCAGACCGGGAACAGGGTGCCTTCCGGGAAATAATCGGGCAGGCTGAAAAGAATCGCCACCGCGTGGAACGAACTGACAAGGAGAAAGAAAAACCAGAGAAGCGCGGACAGGTACGACATGATGCCGTTTATGAAGAGGGCGCGATGGGTCGGGAAAAAGCCTTGGGCAAAGACCAGTTTACTGTGCTGGAGATTCCCCTGGCACCAGCGCCGGTCGCGGATCAGTTCGTCGATGAGGGACGGCGGGGCCTCCTCGTATGAGCCGTCCAGTTCGTAGGCCAGCCAGACGCCGTAGCCGGCCCGGCGCATATGCGCCGCCTCGACAAAGTCGTGGCTGAGGATGGGCCCGCCGAGCGGTTTCCGCCCAGGCAACACCGGCAGATGGCAATGCCGGATAAACTGCTCTGTACGGATAATG
Organism: Planctomycetota bacterium; assembly: GCA_020860865.1. Lineage (GTDB taxonomy): Bacteria > Planctomycetota > SZUA-567 > SZUA-567 > SZUA-567 > JAJBSZ01. Next base: position 3,675 of record JAJBTL010000088.1, read on the forward strand.
GCGTTGTGACCCCAGTACTGGGCGTCGCCGAGTTGCCAATAATGGAGGCCGGCGGCAAAGGCCGGACCGTAGAGATGGTTGGCGAACTGCTGGACGCGGGCGATGAGGGACTGGCTGTTAATCGCCTTCGGCGTTGTTTGGAGGATGCCAATGTCGGGCCGCGACTCCATCGCCTGCACCATTTTGACCAGAGTTTTCCCGGAGATGATACTGTCCGCGTCGAAGACGATCATATAGGGATAGTTCGCGCCCCAGCGCCGGCAAAAGTCCGCGACATTGCCGCTCTTTCCTTTTCGGTTGATTTTCCGGTGCCTGTAGAAAATGTGATCGGCGGCGTTTTCGTCCCGGCACAAGGCGTGCCAGGCTTCCTCCTCGTTGACCCAGGCGTCGGGACTGGTGGAGTCACTGAGGATATAGATGTCGAAATTCCCCTGGTGGCCGGTGGCGGCGAGGGAACGCCACACCACCCGGACGCCCTCGATGACGCGGGTGACATCTTCATTGAAGAGCGGGAAGAGAATGGCCGCCCGGGCCTCCGGCGCCAGCGGCGCGCCGTCCGGCAATCCGGCGGTGACGACAAAGCGGTCGTGGCGGAAAAGAAGGACGAGGAGGCCGGCGACGGCGCTCCAGAATCCCATGGACACCCAGGTAAAGAGGGCGGCGAAAAGAAGGGCGATAATCGCGTTCAGAAGCGGCGTCTGTTTGGCCGGCAATATGCCGTACATGACCCACGACGCGAGGAGGGACGGGATGACGGTAAGAAGTATGAGAAGACAACGGCGGCGCCAGGCGGCCTTTTGCCACGGTTCGTCCACGATGGCGCCCTTTCACTAAGCACGGTACGTCAACTGCGATTTTTATATTCGAGCGCGGTACGCCGTTCCACTGTCCGGCGCGGACAACGGCGCAAATAATGTGCTGGCCGTATTTCAGACCGCTGCGACCTGCTGTCTGAAGAAAGCCTTATTCCGATTGTCCCGCGTCTGTCGCCAGCCGCGAACGGAGTAGGCGAATAACTTTGCCGACGCACTCGGCGGCGAGGGATCGCCGGACAGAAACTTTCGACACCATCGACCGGCGGTTGTGTCGGGGAAAACTCCGAATTGGCTGGGCCGAAACAGCGCTGTTCGGCGCGCCGCGTTCGCGTAGTACATCCGCGAGAGCGTCCATCGCCTTGGCGTGATCCGGTTCCGGGCCGATGCGCCGGAGGCATTCGACCGTGATTTCCAGGCCGGTGATTTCATCAAGCCCGATATTGCCGAGATAACGGAGCAGCCGGTCCCTCACTGCCCACGGTCGGCAGCCGCCGCTTTCCACTCCGGTAAAGAGCACGCCGCTTTCTTCCCATTCATGTTTCATACGCGTCCACCTTGCCAACGACTAACGACAAAACCGGTTGCCAGTCCGTTACGGAATGACCCGGTAGCGCCACGTTTCCGTCAGCGCCTCCGGGAGGTTTTCACCCTGCTTGAGATAGGCCGCCAGCCACAGTTCCGGGGGACCGCTCCGCGCCGTGAGAATTCCGTCCAGCACGCCGGGCCGGGGCAAGGCCACCTTGACAACGAGGCGCCAGCCGCCGGTGACCCGGTTTTTCACCAATTGCTTGTCCACCAGGGTGATTTCCTTCGGCAGTTCCACGACGCTGGTGAGGCCGGTGTCGCCCGGAAGAAGATTCAGATCCGTTCCTTCGAAATCGATGTAGAAGGTCAAGGTGTTGTCGTCGCCGTTTCGTTCCAGCCGGGTGCCCTGGACGGCGCCGTAGCGGTGCATCTGGATTCCCGCCGGGCTCCAGTACAGACGATAATCAAATGCAATCGCCGCCGGTTCAGCGCTGGTCGCCACCGATGCGGTCGCCGCCGCCGCGATGCGGTCCGGCACCCAGTAGGCGAGGATATTGCTATGAATCTCCCGGGTACTGGGGATTTCCATTAGTTCGAGGCGGCCCGGTCCCCATTCGCCCACGGGCTCGACCCAGACCGAGGACGATTCCTCGTACGCGGTCCGGAAATCCTGGTAGTGGTCGAAGTTGGCGTCGCGTTGGATAAGGCCGAAGCCTTTCGGCGCCGCTCCCGGGAGTGCGCTCAGGGTCAGCCGTTTCGGGTTCGACAGGGGGATCCACTGCCAGTCCGTTTCACTGTTCGAGACGAGGAGGCCGTCGGCGTTGTGCACTTCCGGCCGATAGTCGTTGGCATCCTTGGCCGTTTCCGAAAAAAGGAACATGCTGACAAGCGGCGCCACGCCAATCATCGCCGGTTCGGCCGCGGCGGTCCGGCGATGCAGCACGGCGTGGACATCGACCACGGTGGAGGTGCCGGGCTGGACGATAAAGGAAAAGGCGCCGGTCATGGCCGGCGAGTCCATCAGGGCATAGACGGTGAAGCGGTCGTCGTCGCCTTGCGGCGGAACCAGCCAGTACTCGCGGAACGTGGCGACGGATTCGCCGTTCCCCGAAGCGATGTCGATAACCGCCGGACGCGAAAACGATGCCATCCGGGAATTCCGCCCGGCAAAGGAGAACAACGAGGCGAAAAACGAGCCGATGGCCCGGGCGCTTTCCGGATGGCCGACGGAGAATCCGGCAAAACCGGGCGCGGCCCGGATCACCTTGTCGACAAATTCGGCATTGCCGCCAACGAGGGATTCAGGAAGGAAGCGGAGCGTCCGGACATTGTCCGGGCCAACAAGATTAATGGAAACGGTCTGGTTAAGAAGCGGACGCGGAAGGCGAAGAACGAGTTGGAGAGGGGCCGGGGCGTCGCCCCACAGTTCGGACCGAGGCGGCGCATAGCGGAGATCCCGGAGGAGGTCGTCGCTGGCTGTCTGAAAGATTTCCGGAACGGCGGCGGCAGGCGAATACGGAGCGGCGGCGGCGGAACGGGCGAGAGCATCGACATCGTCAAAGGAAAAGGCGACGACCGGGCCGGCGTCTGGTTCGTCTTCCGACCCACGCGCCACCACCGGCTTGGCTGCCATGGTCACGGCTATCAACACGATGGCCAGCCAGACGCGGGGGCGTCCGACCGCATGGCGAGGCTCGGGCTGCATATGTATTAATCCATCCCAGAAGAAAGTGTGAAATCGCTCTCCACCGCCTCGTCCCCGACGGCAACCGTCCAACACAAGCAGGCTGTTTAGCGCCGACATTCGGGCGATTGGTGAACGCCGACGCCGCGCCAAAGATGTCCACATCGAACCGCCGGCAACCACCGGTGGCGACAGGCTATCCGCAGCGTGGCACGTGCGCCTCCATAAGAACGATACTTGTCCATCTGTCAGGATAACGTCAACTTCCTTCGCGAAAAATGCCGGAGGGGTGGGGTGGGGTGAGGTGAGGTTGTGTTGGTCGGGTTGTCGAGGGAAACGCGGTAAAATCAAAGTCCACCGGTTCGCGCCGGCAAGATTACTTCGTTACCGTCAACGGACACGGTCAAACCTGTCCTTTATCTCGGCGACGACTTACAAAGCACCCGCGCCGTGTGATCCAATAAATACAGCGCGTGCAGACATCGCCTGCACGCGCTCGACTATACTGGCTGGCACGTATCTCGTGAGGGTTTGAGTCCCGATGATACATCGGACCCCAGTGGAGGGAGTTTTGCATTCTCCATAGCGTGCCCTATGGAGCGTGCGGGGGGATTCTCGTCGGATAGAACACCGCTTTTGATTTTGCAATTATCCCTGAGGCGTATGGAAAGGCCGATTTTCTGCCGGTCTGAAGTGAAGCGGGAAATAAAAAAGGCCAAAGCGAATTCGTAATGGGTACCGATACTCCAAGCAAATCCCTCATAATTGGGATCCGGACCCGACACTTCGACGCCATCGTAGACCCGCACCCCGGTTCCCTCCCCGGAAGTGGAGAATGAAGGGATTGCATCGGGCAACCGAATGGATGGTAATCCACTGCGGTGTCCATAACCTGGCTGCCATAACGCCGGTAGCACCACCCTTCCCCGGCGAACTTGTCCCGCCGCCGTACCGGAGATCGGCCGGCCAGGTCGGACCGCGCCGCCAGACCTCACGGTTCATGCCCACGGTCGGTTGCATAAAAAACGAACATTTGTTCAGAACAATGGTCTATCGCCAGTCGCCGTTGTCGGCAAAAACGCGTTCTGTAGATAATCGTTTTAACTGGTAAGCGATTGGCCAGAGAGTACCAGTAGTCCTGGGAAGTGAACCCTTCGCCACTACCCGCTTCCGGCATTTACACCCTTCGTTCCGTCCAAACGTATACCAAAGCCACTTTAACTTTCGGGAAACGTCTATCCCAAGCCTGAAGCGCGCATGAAGGTTATGGGATCAAATATCCGAATCCAGCGCGCTTCAGTATGACCCTTCGCATACGTTGGTCGCCGGCGCATGATGGCTGGATTTCTTTGCCAGTCTTTCAATGGCGGCTTATAATAGCCGGTCCGGCCTCTCGTAAATGAAGGCCGGGAGGGTGCGTGTGTCGTTTCACAATCGGCCGCTCTTCGTGCCGTTTGTGCCGGATGCGCACATCATAAGGGAGTGTTTTCAATGGTCTTGGGGGCCAACTAAACACCGCAATCCCGCATGTCGGTAGTTTAAGTAATCGCCTGTCATTTGTCAACGACAATTTTTATAAATTTACCTGAAAAAGCTAAAATGTTTGAGCGAACAGAGATCTTTGCCAGATTTGCATCGTGTTATTCGCCACAAACACCGGCTGCTTTGGCAACTTTGTTCGGTCTCAGGCGCCAGACCATCTACGAATGGAAGTCGGGAAAACACCCGATCCCCTGGCCGCACCTCAAGGCGGCGGTGGACGAATTCGGCCTGTCCTGGGATTGGCTTCTTCTGGGAAAAGGAAACAGGACACGAAGCGTCACGACGGGAAGTGAGACGCGGCCCCTCGTTCCGCATGAAATCAACCAGCGATTCATGCAATTGTTCGAAGGCATGACCCGCGCCGAAATAGCCCGCCGCTTCGGCATTTCGCAGGTGGCGGTGTATTATATCGACAGCGACACCATGCGCGTCCCCTGGGATCGCCTGAAGGAAGCGGTCGAGACGATGAACACGACATGGGAATGGCTCCTCGAAGGCCGGCGGTGACCGAAAGGTTGTGCGTCAACCCTTCACCGTTTCGCGTCAATGTACAACGCGACTGGTTTTAATTGAACCCTCGTAGCACGTCTACCTCGCATTCACTCAGCGAATCGGTCTAACCAAGAAATCCGTCTGGCCTGGCTCCATCCGCCCCCCTTCACCCCGTAAAAAAAAGCCAGCCGACATCCCGCCTGGACGGGAGTCGGCCGGTTATCGGCAATGCCGTTCTGTTACCGGTTCTGTTATTACAGGTTGTTGTAGTTGCCGGTGGTGTGGGGCGCGCCGGTACGCGGATTGGTGGTCCGGTCGGCCGGCGGCACGTAGGTGGTGCGGCTCCGGCGGGACGCCCAGTAGAGGATGCCGAGGACGACGGCGATACCGATGATCCACGGGAGGTAACGGGCGACCGAGTTGGCGGTGGTCGTGGTGTAGGAGGTTTCGGTCATGTCGCCGGTGTAGCCGGTGGCAAGACGGTCGGTGGTGGCGGCAACGCTGGTCGCCGGCGCGGTGGTGGCGGTGGTGCCGAGGCCGGGGGTGGTCGTGGTCACGCCGGTGCCCGGGGTGGCGGCGACGGCGGCGCGTTCGGCCGGGGTCAGCGGAGTCGTCACGGCGTCCACGGCGGGCGCCAAAGTCGAGAAGCCGAGAATCAAGGCAAAAGCCATGGCGGCCAAATACTTGATGGGGTTCATCGTAGTCCTTCCATTCTAGAGTACTCTGGGCAAAGGCTCCGGCCTTTGCCATCTACCCTTTTATGTACCCTTTCCCCGTTTTGACCTTGGCTTCCGTTCACATTTTTCGCGTTAATTACATCAACACATCGTTTAAGCACGACACCGCCAACAGGTTATTCGCAGGTGCACCCGCCGTCGGATACG
>JAJBTL010000267.1 GCA_020860865.1 Planctomycetota bacterium
CCGCCTCTTTTTCCTCGTCTGACACGACGATACACAATTTAATAACACGCTCTAATAAAAATCTTCAAGAATAACCCGCCGGTCTGGATCACAGGATTGGTGGGGGCGGCGGGACTCGAACCCGCACGACCGTTACGGCCAAGGGATTTTAAATCCCTTGCGTCTGCCATTCCGCCACGCCCCCCAAAGGCTGTTACGTTCCATGTCGGTGGAGATAAAATAGTATACGGATTACACTGGCGAGGGAAACACATTCTCGGAAAGTGAAGCGGTTTCCCGACCGTTTGCAAACTTCCGGTTATTGTACCGTCTTCACGCCATGCGGCGGAAAGTTTGATGGAAAAAACACCCCTCCCCGGCAGTCTTCACGATGACAAACACACGGCACCCGGGCATTTTGGCCAAATCCGTACCTCATAATTCCGGTTGGATCGGACCACCGTCCACCGTTCCGTCCATACCTGATTGTCAGGACTGTCCGTCCGGCTACCGCTCGATTGAAGGTTACTGCCCCGCCGTCATTTCGTCCCGCGCCTGGCGGAACGGCGCCAGCACCCGGGCCATGTCGGCGGGGAGCGGCGCCTCGAACGACAACCGGCCGCCTCGGCACGGATGGCGGAACGCCAAGCGGGCCGCATGGAGAGCCTGGCGGCCAAGCACCACCTCACCGGGCGGGAACACGCCCCGCGCTTCGCCGTGACGGTACAGGGACAGCGCCCTGGACACCTCGCCCTCGGTGAAGACCTCCCGCCGGCCATAGTCCTTGTCGCAGAGGACCGGGGAGCCGACATGGGCAAGGTGGACCCGGGCCTGGTGGGTCCGGCCGGTTTCGAGGCGGCACTCGACCATGGCGATGGCGCCGTAGTTTTCCAGGGTGGTGTAGCGGGTCAGGCTCCGGCGTCCGCCGGATTTCAGCATGGTGTGGAGCTTCCGGTTCCGGACCGACCGGCCGATGTTCCCCTCCACCGTGCCGGACAGCGGCCGGGGCGATCCTTCCGTGATGGCGAGGTAGACCTTTTCCACTTCCCGGGTCATGAACTGTTCCATCAAACCGGCATGGGCCGGGTCGTTCTTGGCGGCGACGAGGCAACCACTGGTGTCCATGTCGAGACGATGGACTATCCCCGGTCTGATCACACCGCCGATACCGGATAGGCTGTCCGCGTAATGGTGGAGAAGGGCGTTCACCAAGGTGCCGGTCCGGTGGCCTTGCGACGGATGGGTGACAATGCCCGGGCGCTTGTTCAGAACGACGATGTCGTCGTCTTCGTAGAGAATGTCCAGGGGGATGTTTTCCGCCTCGGCGGCAAGCGGTTCCGGGGCCGGGACGTGGATCTCCACCAGTTCGCCGCCCTTCAGCTTGTACGACGGTTTCACCACCGATCCGGCAATCATCACCTCGCTGTGATCGAACAGTTTCTTAAAATCCGCCCTGGAAAAGCCCGTAATCTCCCGGGCCAATGGCTGAGCGCGCCGTGGCCCCGCCCATTCCCCGGGAATGGGCGGGGCGGTGGAACTGTTCGTCCAAATCATCCGGATTCATCGGTTGCATGTTTCCTCGGTCCATGGGATATGGTATTATGTCGGCAGGTGGTTTTAATTGCTATTTTAAAAAAACGCCGCGCCGCGCCGCGACGCCAGGATACCGTTATGCGAACAGCGCTTATTTCCGATGTCCACGCCAACCTGCCCGCCCTCGAAGCGGTCATGCTGGATATAGAACGGCACCGCCCGGACGAAATCATCTGCCTCGGCGACACCGTCGGCTATGGTCCGCAGCCGGCCGAGTGCCTGGCCATTGTCCGGGAACGCTGTTCCACCGTCCTCATGGGGAACCACGAGCACGCCGTCCTCTACGGCGCCGAGCAGTTCACACCCCTGGCCCAGGTCGCCATCGACTGGACCGCCCGCGTCCTCCACAATTCGGATACCCTCGATTACATGAGTTCCTTGTCCTGCGAATACCGCCGCGACAATCTCCGCTTTGTCCATGGTTCAATCCGGAACCCGCTCCTCGACTATGTCCGCGAAGCCGACAGTCCCTGGGCGTTTTTCCACCTCGTGAGGACGCTCCAGGACGAATTCAAGGACTTCAACATCTGTTTTGTCGGACATAACCACCGCGCCTTCCTCGGCACCGAAGTCGGGTATATTTTCCCCCACGACAACGCGCCGGTGTCGAAAACGAATTTCCACATCGGCGATGAAAAAGCCTATGTCTCCATCGGGTCGGTGGGCCAGCCCCGGGATGGCGACTGGCGGTCGAGCTGGGTGATGTTCGACGGTTCCGATGTCGAGTTCCATCGGGTCGAGTACAACCGCGAGGTGACCATCGGCCTTATCCAAAAGGCCGGTCTCCCCGAGTTCCTCGCCGAGCGGTTGCGTTTCGGCAATTAAACCGGACCGCTGCGCGCGGCTTGTATGATCTCCGGCAGGTTCCTTTTCGTCCGTGATTCATTCCTGCTTGACCGGGTCGGTCTAAATCGGAACGAGCGGTGGGATTTGCGTATTCACGAGAGATCTGATGACAAAGCAAATACTACCCTCTTGCCATTGCCTGGGAAAAATATAAAATACTTTATTCCAGGGCAGTGTTATGTATACCAAAGCCATTTTAACTTTTAGGATGCGTTAGCCCCAAGCCTGAAGCGCGCATGGAGGTTACAGGCTCAAAAACCTAATAATCAGCGCGCTTCAGTATATACCAAAGCCATTTTACTTTCGGGATGCGTTAGCCCCAAAGCCTGAAGCGCGCATGGAGGTTACAGGCCCAAAAACCGAATAATCAGCGCGCTTCAGTACAGCCGCATATCCGCTTCAACGGTGAACCGAACGGGATCGTCTCTTGGATAAAACCAGACTACCCATCGCCCAGGTTGTGCCTGGCATGAAATTGGCCGAGCCAATCACCAACTCCGGCGGCATTACGCTCATGCCGGCGGGCATTCGTTTGACGCCGATGTTCATTGCCAGGATAAAAAAATGGGGCATCGAGTATCTCGATGTCATCCCGGACAAAAAAAAGGACAACGCCGCCGCCACGCCGGCGCCGACCACGGTGCGGCCGCGAACAGCCGAGACCATCACCGCCGACCAGGAGGACTTCGCCCGCGCCGTCGTCCGGGAAATTAGCGGCCCGTTCGTCAGCGTCCGGGACAATGAAACAATGATGCTTCTCCGCGCCTCGGTATTGAAACGCCTTATCCAGCACGGCCGCCAGGGGATTGTCAATGTCCTTCGGCGCAGCCAGGCGGAGTCGGAAGAACCGCCGGCGGAGGTACGGTAATGGCATTGGACGCTGCCCGGCTCAGAGCCACCATCGAATCCATCACCGATCTTCCGACCCTTCCGGTGGTGGTGGCGAGAATCACCACCCAGATAGCCAACCCGAGTACCAACGCCGCCGATATCGGCAAGTTGATCGAGCAGGACCAGGTCCTCACCGGCAAGGTGCTCCGCCTGGTGAACAGCGCCTACTATGGTTTTCCGAAACAGATTAAATCCATTCAGCACGCCGTCGTCATCCTTGGCTTCAGCAAGGTCAAGACAATTATCATAACGGCGTCGGTTTTTGGCGCCTTCAAGGGGAAAAAAGGCGTCGACCTCGATCTCCGGCGTTTTTGGCAGCATTCCCTCGGCGTCGCCATCTGTTCCAAGGTCGCCGCCGAAGTCCTCGGCGTTCCCCACGCCGCCGAAGACGCCTTTGTCGGCGGGCTCCTCCATGACATCGGCAAGGTGGTGATGGACCAGTACCAGCCGACCATCTACTCACCGATTGTCGACTATGCGTTGAATAAGGGCATTCTTCTGAAAACCGCCGAGGAAGAAGTCATGGGCATCAACCATGCCACCATCGGCGAGTGGATTATGGAAAAATGGCGGCTGCCGCCGGTCATCGTCCATATGGTGGCGGAACACCACAAGCCGAACTCCACGTCGGAGCGGCGCGAACTTATCACCGCCATCCACCTCGGGGACATCCTGTCCAGGGCCATCGGCATCGGCAGCGGCGGCGACAAACGCATACCGATCATCGATGCCACGGTGGCGTCGAACCATTCGATGGACGGAGCGTTTTTCGACGACATAGTGAGACGCTGCATCACCGAAATGGCCAAGGCGGAAGACTTTTTCAGCCTGATAGTATCGAATGAATAACGCGGCGAATCCGTCTCGCCGGGCGTTGACCGACCGGTCGTCCGCGCCGCTCCGTTTTGTATCAGTGGCAAACCGACGTTCAGTCGAATCGGTTCGGATACGATGATTGCTTTTCCACTCGAAATGTGCAGGATAGACAGCCGGGCGCCCCTACAGCCATTACCGGCATAACCATTACATGGGGTTGAAGGTTTTATGCCAGATACAGCCGCAAACGAGAATGTGGTACCGGGCGGGTCCTCGGACGAGGTCGTGCGGGAACTCACGCAAAAACAGCAGGACCTTACCGAGGCCATGCAGCGGCTCATCCGTTTCCAACGGCAGACCCTGGTCCTGAAGAACGCGCCGTCCATCGATTCCGCCCTCGACACTATGGAATCGCTTCTCATCGAGGTGATTGACTTCGCCTACGCCAGTCTTCAGTACCGGTCGGAAAACGGCATCTTCTCGCCGCTCCGCCAGATCTGCCCGGACGACATCCACCTCGACTATCCCCTTATGGAATGGGTCATGGGCACGCAGGAGGTGTCGGTCCTTCCCATCGACATCCACATGGAGGACTGCAACCTCCGGTCCCTCCTGTTCCTGCCGTTCGGGTTCCACCATATCATGCTCCTCTGGCTCGAGCAGGACACCGACGCGTTTACCCAGGAGCAGGAAGCGCTCCTCTCCATCCTTTCCCGGGAAATGGCCTCGGTCCTCGATTCGCACCACTACCGCATCAGGCTCGAGAAAACCCGGGCGGCGATGTCGGACATTATCGAATCGGTGCCCCTCGGCCTCCTTGCCCTCGATCACCAGGACAAGGTGCAGATGATTAATTCCACCGCCGAAATCGCCCTGGATATTCGCCGCCAGGACGCGGTCGGCGCCGACTTCCACGAAGCGCTCCCGGAGAAGGTCGCCGACCTTATCGACAACCTGGAACACACCGGCAGCATCGAAGAGGCCGAACTCGCCATCAACAAACCGGGCCGGGACAGCCAGTACCTCGGCCTCACCATCTCGCCGATGCGCAGTGAAGACGGGTCCTCGAAGTCCGGCCAGGTGGTGGTCTGCCGGGACCTGCAACTGTCCCGCGAAGTGCAGAAGCTCCGCGAACTGGACGCGATGAAAAACGACTTTCTGTCCCTTGTCACCCACGAACTCCGGACGCCCCTCACCTCCATCATGGCGTATTCCGAGACCCTCCTCATGGACGAGGAAGGGGAAGTGCCGGGCGAGTGGCGGGAATACATCACCATCATCCACTCGGAAGGCCGCCGTCTCTGCCGCCTCATCGACGACGTTCTCGACCTCACCCGCATGGAAGCGGGCAAGATGTCCTACGACTACGAGACGCAGGACCCGAACGAGATCATCGGCGCCGTCGTCATGTCCCTGACGCCGCAGCTCGAGGAAAAGGGCCACCACCTCGAACTCGATCTGGACGAAAACGTCGGCGACTGCCGCCTGGCCGTCGACCGGATTACCCAGGTCCTCAATAACATTTTCAGTAACGCCATCAAGTACACGGATCCGGGCGGTTCCATCGTCATCTCGTCGAAGCGGGCCGATCCGTTCCCGGAGTCGTCGACCCCGACCCTCCTCATCACCGTCGCGGACAACGGCATCGGCATTGCCCCGGAAAATATCTCGCGGGTGTTTTCCAAGTTCGAAATGGTGGAATCGGTCAAGCACCACACCTCTGGGACCGGCCTCAGCATGGCTATATGCCGGCAGATTGTCGAAGAAGGTCATGGCGGGAAAATCTGGATAGAGAGTGAACTCGGGCACGGCACCACGGTGCATCTGCAGATTCCGGTGGCGTAAGGCCGGGCGGCGCGTGGTGCGCCGGGCAAGCAGGGGTGAAGGCAAATAACAAAGGCGGCCCGGATTCATCGGGGCCGCCTTTTTGTGTATGACCGTGTTTATTGCATTATGGCATTTATGTTTTTTCCATCGCCCAACCTCATCCCAGCGTCAGGAACGACTCCTCTGCGTTATAACTCGACCGGACAAACGGCGAGCAGGCCACCGCCTTGAAGCCGAGGCCGCGGAGTTCCTTTTCCAGATCGGCGAACTCCTCCGGCGTGACAAAACGCTCCACCGGAAGGGTCCGGGCCGAACGGGGCTGGAGGTACTGGCCGACCGTGATACTGTCGACGCCGACATCCCGGAGGGCGACGGCCGCGTCGACAATTTCCTCCAGTTCTTCCCCAAGGCCGACCATGAGACCGCTCTTTGTCACCACCTCGGGCTGGCGCTCCATGGCGAAATCAAGAAGGGCGAGGCTTCGGTCGAAATCAGCTTCCGGCCGGACCCGATCGTAGAGCCGTTCGACAGTCTCGAGGTTGTGGTTGTAGACGTCCGGCTTGGAATCAACAGACACCGCCCACGCCTCCTCGTCGCCCCAGAAATCAGGGACAAGGATTTCCACCGTCGTCTCCGGACTATCGGCCCGGATAGCCGCCACCGTCCTGGCGAAATGGCCGGCGCCGCCGTCCGGGAGGTCGTCCCGGCTGACAGAGGTGATGACGGCGTGCCTGAGGCCGAGACGGCGGACCGCCTGGGCGAGGCGGGCCGGCTCTTCGGCGTCGAGAGGACCGGGCGTCCCCGACTCCATGGCGCAGAACCGGCAGGAGCGGGTGCAGTACGGTCCCATCAGGAGAAAAGCGGCCCGACCCCGGCTCTTGCAGTCGAGGCTGTTCGGGCAGCGGGCGCCACGGCAGACCGTGTCCAGGCACAGTTCCTCGAGGCAGGCGTCGACCGTGTCCTTGCCGGTGCCGGTGGGAATGGTTTTCTTGAGCCACGGCGGCAGGCGGCGAACCGCCGGTTTCTCGGTGGCGCTTCCCGTGGTATTTTCCGCAGCATTTTCCGTGGCGTTATCTTGATTCGACATCGTGTCTATTCCCATTCAATCGTGGCCGGCGGCTTCGACGAGACGTCGTAGACGACGCGGTTCACGCCCTTAACCTCGTTCGTAATGCGCCGGGAAATACGGCGGATAATCCCGTAGGGAATTTCGGCCCAATCCGCCGTCATGCCGTCTTCCGACTCGACAAGGCGGAGGGCGGCGACGCTCTCATACGTGCGCTGATCGCCCATGACGCCGACCGAGGCGGTGGACAGGAGAACGGCGAACGCCTGCCACAATTTCCGGTACCAGCCGGCGGAGTGGATTTCTTCGAGGACGATGGCGTCGACCTCCTGCAAGGTCGCCACCCGTTCGGCCGTCACTTCGCCGATAATCCGGACCGCCAGGCCAGGGCCGGGGAACGGATGGCGGCGGAGTTCGTCCTCCGGGATGCCGAGGGTGACGCCGAGTTCGCGGACTTCGTCCTTGAACAGTTCGCGGAGCGGTTCAACCAGTTTCAGCCCCATTTTTTCCGGAAGGCCGCCGACGTTGTGGTGACTCTTGATGGCGGCGGCGCCGCCACTGCCGTAGGCGCCGGAGGATTCGATAACGTCCGGGTAGAGCGTGCCCTGACCAAGGAAGCCGACGCCTTCAATGCGTTTCGCTTCTTCCTGGAACACCTCGACAAACACCCGGCCGATGGTCTTGCGTTTTTCCTCGGGATCGACCACGCCCTTCAGCTCCTGGAGGAACCGGTCGCCGGCGCGGACGCCGATGATGTTGAAGCGGTTGCCGTAGCGGGACATCACCCGGTCGAACTCGCCTTTCCGGAGAAGGCCGTTGTCGACGAATATGCAGGTCAGTTTGTCGCCGAGGGCTTCGGCGAGAAGGACCGCCGCCACGGTCGAATCGACGCCGCCGGAGATACCCATGACCGCCTTCGAATCGCCGACCAGGTTGCGGGCGGCGCGGATGGCGGTCTCCGAAAAGTCCGACATCACCCAATCACCCTTGCAGCCGCAGACATTGTAGAGGAAGTTCTCGAGAATCTCGCCGCCAAGCGGAGTGTGGTGCACTTCCGGGTGGAACTGGAGGCCGTAGAAATTCCGCTCCGGCATGAAGAAGCCGGCGTGCGGGCAGTCTTCGGTCGCCAGGAAGTCGATGGTATCCGGGGGCAGTTCGTTGACCCGGTCGCCGTGGCTCATCCAGACGTCGAAAGTTTTCGGGAGGCCGTTCGCCAGCGGGGCCTTGGCGATGACGGTGGCGGTGGCGCGGCCGTATTCCCGGATGCCGGACGGGCCGACGTCGCCGCCGAGGGAACGGGCCAGTAGCTGCGCGCCGTAGCAGATGCCGAGGACGGGAACGCCGAGTTCGAATATTTTCGGATCGCATTGGGGCGCGTCCTTGTCGTAGACGCTGTTCGGGCCGCCCGAAAGGACGATGGCGCACAGTCCTTCCCGCTGGATCTCGTCAGCCGAAATGGTGCCGCTGTAGAGCCGGGAATAGACGCGCTGCTCGCGCAGGCGGCGAACGATAAGGCCCGTGTATTGGGAGCCATAATCGAGAACGGCGACGGTCTGGAACACGATGATTCTCCTCTATAAAAATGTCAGCCCTGCGTCATGATGCGCCAGCAGCGCGTTTAAACACACCCTGGACGTTTGCAGGGAATAAGAAGCGAATGCTTCTCCTTTACCTCTTCTTGATGGTTATTAGGCACGGAATGGCACGTCCGTGAGATAAAAATGGCAATCTTCCGGAACGGCGGTAACGCCGGCCCGGTTATGGTGCGACAGTGGGCCGGAGTTATTTGGAAAATTTATCAGCCGCGTCGATAAACGACAGAAACAGCGGATGCGGCCGGAGCGGACGGCTCTTGAACTCCGGGTGGGCCTGGGTGGCGACGAACCACTGGTCGGCTTCCGGGAGTTCGATTATTTCGACAAGGCCGCTTTCCGGATTGCGGCCGGAAATCCTGAGGCCGAAATTCTCGAGAACGCGCACCTTGTCCGGGTTGACTTCGTAGCGGTGGCGGTGGCGTTCGTCGATGAGATCGGCGCCGTAGGCGTCGCGGGCGATGGACCCGACGTCGAGGCGGCAGGGCTGGCTACCGAGGCGGAGCGTGCCGCCCCGGGGCGTCGCCTTGCCCTGGTTGTCGAGAAGGGTGACCCAGCACTGGTCCGGATTGAACTCTTCGCCGTTTTCGTTCCATTCGGCGCTGACCGCATCCGGCGCGCCGCAGACGTTCCGGGCGAATTCGATGACCGCGCACTGGAGGCCGTAGCAGAGACCGAGGTACGGCACCTTGTTTTCCCGGGCAAAACGGATGGCCTTGATTTTCCCGAGGGCGCCACGGTAGCCGAAACCGCCCGGCACGACAATGCCGGCAACGTCCCGGAGGACCTCTTCGGCGCCGTCCCGTTCGAGATCTTCCGCTTCAATCCAGGTGAGGTCGAGGCGGGCGTTCCGCGCCGCCGTGGCGTGGAGGAGGGCTTCGTTCAGGGATTTGTAGGCGTCGGCCAT
>JAJBTL010000286.1 GCA_020860865.1 Planctomycetota bacterium
ATGTTATCTATACTATTCCTTCCTCACGGACGAGCCGGACAAGGCTATTCGGAAAATCTGGGAACAGCACCTCGTGGTCGAACTGTCCCACCTCCACGCCGCCAAGGATCTGTTTGAAAAATACGAAAAGCGCCAGTGGGAGGAGGTTGTGCCGGCCGAATTCCCCACCCTCATCCGCTTCAAGCAGACGAAGGAATACGTCAGGGACATCCTCGAAAACACGGTGGAAAACACCGCCAGCCAGGAAGACTTCGCCTCAATCGAAGACATCCCGGAAGACCACGGCTTCTACCGGTACCAGACGGCGGTCAACAAGAGCCCGGACATGGTCACCAGCCACCGCGTCATCGAGACCTACCAGGACCAGTCCGGCGACGGCCGGGATTACCGATTTGAAGAATCGCCGAACCCGGTTCCGGAACTTGTCGACCGCAGCCGCGACAACACCTCCCTCGGCCGCCTGCCGAAGGACCGCTGGGAAGATGAAGAGGACGACGATAGCATGGCCGGCGTCGCCCAGGCGGACATCGATGTCGAGGAAGATGTTGACGACATGGACCTGGAGGAGTCCGTCGCGATAGCGTCGGACGCAGAAGCGATGGACGAGGCCGATGTGGTCGACGAGGAGATGGACGAGAACGAGTACGACAGCGCAGCGGACGGGGAAAACGAGGAGAACAAACCGGCGGCCTCGTACAAGCCCGGCAAACAGACCGTGTCGCGGATCAAGGAAGAAATCAAGGAGGAGATCCTTGAAGAACTTCGGGACGAAATCGCAGACAGCCGATGCGACGACGACGCGGAAGAGGACGACGGAGACGAGACCTACTACGACCCGGGCCAGACCGCGCCCTACTCGGGCATTTATGCCATGGTCGATTCGTCCGGCGAACCGACCGGCAGCGAACGCACCGTCGTCAAGGGCCAGACGTTCCCGCCGTCCGGCAAATCGGGGCAATCCTATAAATTGGCACGAGGCGCCAAGAACGCCGCCGGCAAGATATAGAACGCGTATCGCGGTATAGAACGGGTTACCTTTTCGATGTGAATCGCCGCGATCTCCTCGCGGCGATTCATTATTCATGACGACGTAATGCGGCCTTACAACCGTAGTCCATCATGGAATAATGAAACGCCGCAACGCCCATAGCATCCCCAGGAGCCCATCCCAACCGGAACTGTGGCCGATGGCGTGCAACCGCGCCACAATCGGTTTCAGGCCGTCGCCGCCGTTAAGGGTATGGAAGAGAACTGCGTGAAAGACCGCGTTCGCCTCGCCGTCCATCGCGGCGTCCAGGTGTGCCGCGCTGATGGCGTTTGTTCCGTCAGCAATGCGGTGGCGGAGAGCAGCTGTCATTGTCGTCACGACAGAATCCGCGCCAACGGCGCGACTGGCGAGGAAGATTCCGGCCAGGATGTCGTCGCCGGTCGGTGTCAGGCCAGGGCCCAAACCGAGCAGGCTTGTCGGAGCCGGCAGCGCGCCAGTCGGCTCCGTATCCGTGAGGAAGTCATCGAGTTCATGGAGGCCGTCCCGAACCTTTCGCAGTAGCGTCGCTCCGAGCGAGTCTTTCGGCTCCGGCCGGGAAAACAGTAGGGTAGCAGCCACCGTCTCATCCGGCACTGTGGCGGCGGCAATATCAAGTAACCGGTCCAGTCCCGCCGCCGTTGTCTCACGAATGACTGGTGGATACGCCGGCGGCGTCCAGACCGTCGCATCGGTCCAGTCCAGCGTCAGGGTCGGCGACAGCAGATGCGTTCCGTCGCGGACGAAGCGGTCGCCGTCCCGGACTAGCCCGCCGCCGCCGTCCGGCCAGCCGTCTACGAGAAGGTGGAGCGGTCCGTTTTCCAGCGACGCGTCGAGGACGCATACGAGGTCACCCGCATCGTTCGCCAGGTACATGCTTCGGGTGAACAGGGCGATGACCCGGAACCGGTCGCTGGTCATGAGCGTCTGTTTGGCCCGATCACCAAGGCGGGTGACCCGGAGGACAGGCTGCGTCGGTGGCGTGGACGGGGTCACGTCTGCCCCAATTCTTTCGAATGGAACAGGCGGAGCGCCTTTGTCATGAGTTCCATCGGCGGCGTGGTCAGGCCGGCGCCGACCTGGCCCATACCGGCCCGCTTGTGGGCGACGCCGGAGTTGATGACCGGGGCGATGCCGGTGGCGACGACTTTCAGGAGATCGATGCCGGTCGGCGTTCCGGAAAAATCCAGCGTCGGTATCGGGTAGTCCGGATTTGTCCCAACCGTGATGTGCGCCATGTCGAGGCTGAACTGGAGCGCCTCCCGGAGGTCGCCGGCGCCAAGGAACCGCGCCACCAGCGGCGCCGCCGCCATGGCGAATCCGCCCAGACCGTAACATTCCATAATGGCCGAGTCGCCCATGTCCGGGTTGGCGTCGTCCTCGCTGTAGCCGGGAAAGTAGAGCCCGCGCGGCAGGAGGGACGGCGCTGTCAGCCAGGTGTCCCCGAGAGCGCTCACGGTGAGGCCGAAGTCGGTGCCGTTCCGGCTCATCGAGGTGACGAGGCTGGAATGCGGGATGTTCCGGGCCGAGTCCATGCAGACCCGGGCCGCCGCCATCGCCAGGTTGAGGAAGAACTGTTCGTTCCCGGCGAGGAACCGGACAATGTCTGCGAGGTGGTCGCTGTCCGCTTGTTCCGCCAGCGCGGCGGCGATGCGTTTGTGGAAAAACAGGCTGGCCGCGACATTCCGCTGGTGCAGTTCGTCCCCCATGAGAACCGCCTGGGCGATGATGTCGCCGAGACTAATTCCGCCGAGCGCCGTCACCGCCCGGTCCATGGCCGGGGCGAGGATTTCCTCAATCCATGCGAGCCGTTTGATAACCGGCGGGTTGTTCGCGCCGAACCTGAGCACGTGGCCGATCCCTTCGTTAATCGGGGAATAGGCGACGCCGCCGGTGGTGGTGTTTTCCACCTGAAAAAGCGGCATCGACGGCGACACTACCCCGGCCATCGGCGCGGCGACGCCGTGGCCGTAAGTCGGCGATACCGTCACCCGGCCGGAGTCGAGAAGAGCTTCCGCTTCGGGTTCGGTCGCGGCCCAACCCTCGTAGAGGACCGCCCCGACCATGGCGCCGCGCATCGGTCCGCACGCTTCCACCGTCCGAAGGGGCGGCCCGGCGTGGAGGAGCATGCGGTCCCGCAACCCTGGCAGGGCGTCCCCGGCCCGGACCACACGGCGGAGCACCGGCCGCGAAGCGAGGACGGCGGCCAGCGCTTTCCGGTTGGCCGCGTTGATACGGGACCGGCCGTCCGCGTCCCGGTCGAATACGGTGAGCCGGAAGAGGATGTCGGTGAGTTCCGGATCGCCCTGTGCCGGCGGCTTCCACAGCACGTTCAAGCACGGAACGTCCCGCTCCCGGAGGGCGGGCGTGAAGTCGTCAAGGCCGATGGTGACGACCTGCAGTTCGTTAGCCATCGACAACTCCCGCCAATGCCTGGGCGGCGTGCCGCGCCGCCATGACCGTGTTCCCGAGGACAACCACCCCCGCTTCCCGGAGGATGGCCATTTCTTCCGACCGGGACGGCGTGTCCGCGTCAGTTCCGGTCACGCTCGCCACGACGAGACAGTCCCGACAGCGGCCGCCCGTCATGGACGACGCCTTGTCCAGCGCCCGGACAAGAAGCTTCGCCTGTTCCCGGCAGGTGCCGTAGCCGAGGACCAGATCGGTCAGGACGACGGCGGTGTCCGGGTCGTACAGTTCGGCGGTTATCCGTTCCATCTTTTCTTCCGGAAACAGCATCGGATGCGGGTGGCCGACGGTGAACTCGTCGCCCCCCATGTCGACAAAGGTATGGCTGACAGACGCGGCCCGGGCCGGCAACGGTTTGGTACCGGGGATGGGAACGTTCGAATAGACATCCCGCCGCAAGCGGGGCAACGCCTCCTGCGCCGCTTCCTGACACAATGTCCCGCCACTGAAGACGCCACGAAGAAATCCCCGGCGCGGCGCCGGCGGCGGCGCGTTAGGAAGGAACAGATCGCCCGTATCCAATGCCGGCGCCAACAGCCGCACCGCGCCGAGAACAAGGTCGAGAAGGGTGCCGACGTGCTGAACGCCGTCCCGGTCGCTGTTCCGGAGCCGAGCGTCGTCGACGCCGATATAGCGGGTGAGTACCGGTTTTCCGAGGGTTTTATAAACTTCCGCCATCCGCCGCCGCGTTTCTTCCCCCGGCGCCTGGGCGATGACGAGGATGGCTTTGGTGTCGTCGTCGTCCCGGAGCCGCTCGAGCGCCGCTGCCGCCGTGACGCCGCCGACCGCGTCGAAGAAGTCCCGCCGCCCGGTGCCGTAGGCATAACTGATGCCGAGGCCGCAGCGGTCGAGAAGGCACGACACTTCCTGAATGCCGGTGCCGGACGAGGCCACCAGGCCGACCGTGCCCCGGCGGACATTGTTCGCAAAGCCGAGCGGCACACCCTGGAACAACGCCGTGCCGCAGTCCGGACCCATGAGGAGGCGGCCCTTTTCCCGGGCCAGGCCCTTCAGGGCGACTTCGTCCGGGACGGCGATATTGTCGCTGTAGAGGAGGACGTCGAGGCCGGCGGCGAGGGCCTGGGCCGCTTCGAACTTGGCGTAGTCGCCGGCGGTGGAGATGATGGCGAGATTGGTCCCGGGCTGGACGCGAAGGGCCTGGCCGAGGGATTTCGCCTGCTGCCGGGCCAGGGGCGTCGCTGTCGCGGCGGTCGGCGTGAGCCGTTCCTCGACCGCTTTCCGGGCGGCGGCCAGCCGGTCCGGCGCCGCCACGATGGAAACGACGAGATCGTTCGGCCCGGCCTCGGCGGCGGCGGCGGTGAGGAGGCCGGAAGCGGCAAGGAGGTCCTTGTTGCCCGGCGTTCCCATGAGGGCCGACACCTGGTCGGCGCCGCTGGCTTCCCGGGCGCTACTCGAGAGCCGCATCAAGAATGCCGAATCGCGATAGACCGATCGGAGCACCAGGGTGTGGACGTTTTCCAAGGGGGATAATCCTTTTTACCGACGAATACATAGTGGCATGTTACTTACAAACCGAAACCGTCGTCCCGCTGCACCGCATCGCGCCTGGCGGACGACCACGGCGAACAGCCCCGGCGGGACGCTTGCCAACACCGCCGAAACCAGTTGCCAAGCCGCCTTCCGGCCCGGTATAATGGGGCTGTACCGTCACTATACCGCAAACGGGGCGCCTGGAAAAGGGGATTACGCGGAGCGTTCCGACTCCCGCCGGCGCCTGTGCGGAACGGCGATTTCAGGAACGGATTGAACCATTTCCATGATGAACAACCTGCCCGTCGTCCTCGTCGTCGACAGTCAAAAAGCCAGCCGCGACACCATCGCCACCGTGCTCCATTCCCACGCTGTCGAACTGCGGGAAGCGGACGACATCCAGGACGCCCTCCTCGCCCTCGAACGCCATAATCCCGACGTCATCCTTGTCGACCCGTTCGAGAACGGTCAGGAGCGGACGGATCTCGTCGGCCGCCTCCGGGAGCGATTGCCCGACGTTCCGGTCATCGTCGTTACGGAACTCCAGGAAACGCGGCTCGTTGTCGAGGCCATGCGCCAGGGCGTTTTCGACTATCTCCACAAACCGGTCAACGCCGGCGCCCTCGTCCTCTCGGTCAATCGCGCCCTCGAGGGAAAGCGCCTCAAGGACGAACTCCGCCTTCTCCGGGGCCAACTCTCCGGCCGGCAGTCCCTCCAGGTGTCGATGGGCGATTCGGACACGGTGCGGAAGCTGGTCGGGCTTCTCGACAAAATCGCCCCGACGCCTTACACCGTTCTTATTGAAGGCGAGAGCGGATCCGGCAAGGAACTCGTCGCCCGCGCCATCCACGACATGTCCCGGGTGCCAGGTCAGTTCGTCGCCATCGACTGCGGCGCCATTCCGGAAAATTTGTTCGAGAGTGAATTGTTCGGCCACACAAAAGGCGCCTTTACCGGTGCCGCCCGCGATAAAACGGGGTTTTTCGAAGCGGCGGACAACGGCACCCTCTTCCTCGACGAAGTCTGCAACCTCTCCTACCTGGCCCAGCAAAAACTGCTCCGCGTCATCGAAGAACGCAAGGTGCAACGCCTCGGCGCCACCGCGCCGCAGCCGGTCAATGTCCGCATCATCGCCGCCAGCAACCGGTCCCTCGACCGGGAAGTCGAGGACCGCCGCTTCCGCGTCGATCTCCTTCACCGGTTGAAAGAGGTCTTCGTCAAGGTGCCGCCGCTCCGGGAACGGCCGGAGGACATCGGCTACCTGGCGTCCCGCTTCCTCGACCAGTTCCGGACCAGCCTCGGCATCGGCTCGAACGCCGGCCTGGCCTCGGGAGCGCTCCAGGCCCTGGCCGCCTACCAGTGGCCCGGGAACGTCCGTGAACTGAAGAACGTCATGCGCCAGGCGGCGCTGGTGACGGAGGGCGGACAACCGGTCGCGCCGGAGCACCTGCCCGCCCACATAACGGCCGGCGGCGTACAGGCGGGCCCTGTTCGGCCAGAACGGGATGACGACAATCCCCTCGCCGCCATGCCGGACGCCTCCCTCGCCGACATCGTCGGCGCCTACACCCGGGCGCTCGAGAAGCGCGTTATTGAACAGGCCATCCGCGATGCCGGCGGCAACAAGGCGGCGGCGGCGAAGCGCCTCCGCATCGATTACACGACCATGCACCGGAAGCGGAAGCAACTCGGCATAGAGTAGGGACCGTGGCCGTCGTCGTCCAAAAACACGCGCCTTTCCGCACAGTGTCGGAAAGGCGCCTGCCATGGCACACAGAGATTCTATACATCAATTACAAGTCAACGAACTACGCGACAACGTGGGTTCCCGCGCCTTCGTTGAAGGCTTTCCCGAGGTTTTCCGGGTTCGTGATAATCACTTCCTTGCCGCCGGCCTTGATGAAGTCGAGGGCCGCCTGCACCTTCGGGCCCATGCTGCCGGCCGGGAACTGGCCTTCGTCGAGGTAGCGCTGGAGCGTGGCCGAATCGACCTTGCCGAGGGCCTGCTCGTCCGGCTTCCCGAAGTTCACCGCCACGTTCGGCACGCCGGTGGAGATGACTAAGAGGTCGGCGCCGAGCTTGTTGGCGAGAAGGCGGGACGCGAGGTCCTTGTCGATGACCGCGTCGAGGCCCTCGTAGTCGCCGTCGTTTTTCTTCAGGACCGGAATGCCGCCGCCGCCGACGGCGACGATGTTGAAGCCGCCTTTGATCAGTTCCTTGCAGGCGTCGAGTTCAACAATGTCCATCGGCTTCGGGGACGGCACGACGCGGCGGTAGCCCCGGTTCGAGTCCTTCTTCATGACCCAATCCGGGTGGTCGGCCATGACCGCCTTGGCTTCCTCTTCGTCGTAGAATTCGCCGACGAACTTGTCCGGATCCTTCATCTTCGGATCGTTCGGGTCCACCTGCACCTGGGTGATGACGGTGACTGTGTTCGACGGCAGGCCGCGCCGCTTCAACTCGTTATGGAGCGCCTGCTGGATCTGGTAGCCGATGCCGCCCATGGTGTCGGCGACGCAACTGACGAGCGGCAGGATGTGGAGGCCGGCATGCTGACGGGCGATTTCCGACCGGAGCATGAGGAAGCCGACCTGGGGGCCGTTTCCGTGGGTGACCACCACCTGCCAGCCGCTCTGGATAACGTCGGCGACGTGTTTCATGGTCTGGCACACGGCGTCGTACTGATCCGAGACGTTGGACTTCTTCTTGTCGATGATGAGGGAATTCCCTCCCACCGCGATAACCGCAAGCTTCTTTTCTGCCATTGTAAAACTCTCTGAGTTGAAGGGCGCGTGACGCATAACAGGCGGTTCACGGAACGGTGCGCACTGGTGCGCGCACCAGTCCCGTCACACCTTTCCCCTACTGGTTGAACCGGTCCTGCGGCGCCATGCGCATGAGAATGTAATAGGCGATGCCCCGGAATCAGGCTCGCGTACCACGACACCCTCATGAAAATGAAGGCGAAGACGACGCCGATGATGGTGGCGACAATCGCCCGCCAGTTGAAGCCGCGGTACGGCCCGTTGGCGTCGTAGAGGTGGTCGAGGTTCAGCTTCTGTTTCCGGATAAGGTAATAGTCCACGGCCAGAATGGCGAAGAGCGGGCCGAGGAAGGCGGAGTACAGCGAGACGAACAATTGCAGGCCGGAGGCGGATTCCTCTTTCACCAGTTCCCAGGGGAAGGTGGCGAAGGACAGGAGACTGACAAGGATGGCCGCTTTTTTATAGCTCATCTTAAACGTGTCCATAAGGACGAAGGACGGCGGGACGACGTTGTTCAGGACGTTCGTCGTGACCTGCGCGAAGGCGATGAAGAGGAGCGTGATAATAAGGAGGACCTTGTTGTCCACCGCGCTCGAGAACACCATGATCGGGTCGGCGACGCCGGTGGCACCGGAGACCATGAGGCCGATAAGGCCCATGAACATGGTGGCCGGGAGGATGGCGGCGGTGTAGATGACGGTGATGAGGCCGCTGCCGACGTTCTTATTGAACTCGCGGGAATAGTCCGAGACGTTCAGGATCATCGTGGCATAGATGCCGAGGAAGAGCATGGTGGCGTTCCAGAACGGCACGCCCCAGGTGCCTTCGAGACTGGTGATGCTGGCGTCAATCTGCCCGCCGTATTTGGTGACGACGCTGTAGAACATGTAGATAAGGGACGCCAGGATGAAGATGCAGCCGATGTTCTCGAGCCACTTGATCCCCTTGAAGCCCATCATCGACAACAGGACCTGGACTACCTGGAAGAGAATGAAGTAAAAAACCAGGTTGTTGAAGCCGAGAAGGGTGGCGGACACCTGGTTCAAGGCGCCGGCGCCGATCCAGCTTTGGAAGCCGAACCAGACGATGGCGGGAACGGCACGGATGATACCCGGAATCTTGACGCCGGCGAAGCCGAACGACGACCGGCACTGGACGACGAACGGGATGCCGTAGACGTGACCGGCGCGCCCGTTGATGGCGAGGGCGATACCGATCACGAGGCAGCCAATCGCCATGGCGATGGAGGCCTGCGTCAGGTTAAGGACGCCAACAATACTCGAACCCATGGCGAAGGTGCCGATGGAGACGCACCCGCCCATCCAGGTGAAGAGATACGACCATTTGTCGAGAATACGGACCTGCTGCGGCGCGAGGGATTCGTCGCCGATGGCCTTTTCCTCGTGTACCACTGACTCGTTACCAGCTGTGCTCATACATTGTCCTTTTTCACCAGTTGACCATAATCAAGATCGCCCACGACCTCGCCGTCACGGGCGACAACCTTACCGCGAACCAAAGTGCAAACCGGAATCCCCTTGCCCGTAAGACCGACAAAGGCCGATATCTGATTGAGGTACTTGAGTGAATCGGGAGTTATTTCCCAGTCCTTTTCCGGATCGAGGATGACGATGTCCGCGTCCTTCCCCGGTTCGAGCGTGCCTTTCCGGCTCGCCATCGAGAACACCTCGGCCGTGTCCCGGGAGGCCCGGGCCAGGAAGGTCGGGTCGAAGCCGCGACGGTTGACGCCCTGATCGTAGA
>JAJBTL010000162.1 GCA_020860865.1 Planctomycetota bacterium
TTACGCTAGATTTCGCCCAAACTACCGGGCGAAACCCAGCTACCGGTCGAGCTCGAATTTAAACCCTACTTTCACAGAATTTCATTAAATGCTTTAGAACAATTTTCGATGGCGTTCGAGGACTTCTTCCGGCTTCATTGTGACGCCGAGGCGGAAGAGGACGCGTTCGACCGGGCGGCCTTCGAGGCTGTTTGAGAATAGTTCGGGCGGGACTTTTTTGATCATGGAGAGCATTGTCGCGTGGTTCCGGTTGTCGAACAGGGTGCCGAGTTCGACATAGCGGAGGCTGAGGAGACGACGGCACAGGACCGCCGCCACCTGGCGGGCGCGGCGGACCGGGGCGGAACGGCCACGGCCTAGGACGACGTCCGGGGCGAGACCGAACTCGTTCGATACCGCCTTGATGATGTCGTCAGCCACCAGGGCGGTCTTCTTGGCGCTTGGCGTCGAAACTTCCAAGGCCATCCGGATGCAGGTGACCGTCGGTTCCATGCCGCCGACGCCGATGAGGGCGGCGAGGCGGTTGACCGTGCCTTCGAGGCGGCGGACGCCGCGGTGGAGCTCGCTGGCGAGGATGGTGAGGGCGTCGTCCGGGAGGGCGAGGCCGCGTTCGTTCAGCTTCCGGGACAGGAGATCCCGGCGCATCGCTTCGTCCGGGAGAAGAAGGCGATCGACAAAGCCGCTGCCGAGGCGGTCGCGGAGGCGCGGTTCGACGCCGGCCAGTTCGTTCGGGGCCTGGACGCCGGCGAAAACGGTTTGCCGGTTCCGCGCTTCCAGGTGGTCGATGATGGCAAGGAGTTCGGCCTGGGAGGCCGTTTTCGTCCCCTGGCCGAGGACGTGAATCTGGTCGATGACGAGGACGTCGCAGTGGCGGTACAGGTCGCGGAAGCTGTCCAGGTGGCTTTTCGCGTGGGCGGCGACAAAGTCGGAGACGAAACGTTCGCCCGTCGTCTGGATAATGCGGCTGCCCGGACGGACGCGGAGGATTTCGTGGCAAATGGCATGAAGGAGATGCGTTTTGCCGACGCCGTGTTCGCCGCAGAAATAGAGGCGTCCGTATTCCGTCGGCTCGGCGACGGCGCGGAGCGCGACGGCATGGGCCAGGCGGTTCGCTGATCCAACGACGAGGTTCTGGAAAGTGTGGCCGGGATTCAATTCGACCTGGCGGCCGGCGACGGGGCGCGTCTCTTCGGCCGGCATCGGCGGGAGGAGGGGGACGGCGGCGACGTCGAGGCCGGCGGCCTCCTTCTTGGCCTCTTCCTGGGCTTCCCGGAACGGGGCGTAGAGGGCGGCGGACACGCTGACGCGGACTGAAATGTCGGCGCCGACAGCCTCGGACGCGGCATCACGGAGGACGGTGAGGTATTTGGCCTCAATCCAGTTCTTGAAAAACCGGTTCTTGACCCCCAGTTCCAGCCCGTCCGTGTCGCAGGTCATGACTTCTGCACCGGCAAACCATTGTTGATACAACGGTTCCGGGAGCCGTCGGGCGAGGCTGGCGTGAAGGGCGATGGCGATATCGGCAAGAACCAAAGACAATAGGACCCTTTCCCTCAGCGAGGGAAATTTTTCGGAAAAAATGGAACTCTGTACAATGCACCACCAGGGAGGATGGAGCATTTTACGAATTTCATAAAATGCTCTAAGCGTGTTATTAAAATGCGTCTCGTAGCGTCATACTTCGTCAAAATCGGCTCTCGGCGTGTTTTCCGACCCTCACCGCCGGTCAGAAAACAAGCCTGCCGCCTCTTTTTCCTCGTCTGACACGACGATACACAATTTAAAAACACGCTCTGAGATGGGGGCAAGCATCCCTGCCCGTAATCTCGACGCTGAACCGAGAGAGTCGTCAGGCCATACGCCGGTCAATCGGCAGCCGGTTCGAACCGGCGCCGAGAACGATCCCGTCGGCTGGTTCACTGGCTGTCTCATGACCAAATAGGGTCTGGCATGACGAGTCGCAAAAACCGTCCAGCGCTTTTACTGGTGCCTCGACTGCACATGTTCGGTTCGTCCGGACGGTGGCGAAGGGTGAACGGTCAGCCAGTTACCACTCCCCCGGCTTTCCTATTCACCGCCTGTATTTCCTGGAGCCACCGACTGGCTCACGCTTTGTTTTCGATGGGAGGATCATAACCGCTTTTGAGGTGATGTCAATCGGGAAAAGGGGGTGTTGGCTGGAAAATGATGGGGAAAATTGTAAGGCAATGATCTGATTGAGGATGTAATGGAAAATAGCTTATGGTGTGTCATGTTGTTATGTTGAAATTTCGTCATGAAAATAGGGTTGTCATGCCGCAGATTTACCAACTTTACCCGTACTCTGCCTAACCTCTCTGAGGGCCTTCGGTTACTGTTCAAGTTGGTTTACGCTGGCCGCCAACCGGAAGCGAAAGAGGGTTCAACTTTTTTCATTTCGGAAACTAGCGGTCACAGCACGGCTTGGGGAAGTTCACGAAAAAAGTTCGGTTTGAGTTGAAAATTCATACAAAAGTTTTTAATCAGCTTCGCGTTCATTGCAGAACATGTATAAATGGCGGCATATTATCTTCGGCTGTGGTTGAAATTGAATAATTACGCGTCTTCGGGTGTATTACGACCGCCGTGTGTTCACGAACCAGAGGGTTATGCCTATGAGCACTACCACAACGTCCGGGATCCAGATGGTCCAATAGGGGAGAAGTCCGCGGGCAACTTGGGACTCGGCGGACTTGAGGGCGAGGAAGTAGACGCCGGCGGTGGCGATGCCCCAGACAAACGACGCGACCAGGGTGCCTCGCGTGCGCATGCCGAGGGGAATCCCGAGAATGGCGAAGGCGAGGCAGGAGAAACAGAGGGACAGGCGCATGTTGATTTCACTCGTCCGGTTCTGGATGCGGCGGATTTCCCGGGTGATCATGACGTCCAGGGCCTGGCGTTCCGATTCGGAAAGGGTGTCCTGTTTGATTGACATGAGGTCGGCCAGCGCTTCCTCGTACTGGCGGCGCGAGTTGAACAGGGTGAGAATGGGCCAGAAGGACGAGCGGTTTTCGTGGATGGTGACGGAGGGGCGGCCGCCGAGGACGAGGCGTTCCTCGCCGCTTTCGCCGTCGGCGATAAAGGTCCGGTTCATGTCTGTCGGGTTCAGGTCCTGGAAAATCGGCTTGGCGACAAGCATTTTCATCGTCAATTCCTCGCCGCTGGCGTCGGAGATGTCTTGCACCTGGTGATCCCGGGCGACGACGCGCTTGGCCGGGAAGGGGTAACGGGGGTCCCAGGGGAAGGCGTCGCCAAGCTGGTCGGCCGGTTGTTCGACTGAATTGAACCGGGTGATGTCGAGGCTGGCGCGGCCAAGGGGATCGCGGGACGGGTCCAGCTTCGACATGGCGATGAATTCGCTGCCGGTTTGGACGGCGATGTTGCCGGGACGGGTTATCATGCGCCGGAGAATGTTCGACTGGTCGTCTATAACCAGTTGCTGGATGTTCCGGATGGCCGGGAGAAGCGCGACCTCGTTCAGGGTCAGGGTGATGAAGATGGCGATGGCCGAGGTGAGGAGGGCGGGGACCATAAGCCACAGCGGGTTGATGCCGCCGGCGTAGGCGGCGAGGATTTCGTTGTCCTTGGACAGACGGGAATAACACATTAATATGCCGGTGATGATGGCGAGGGGGAGAACGAAGGGGCAGATGAGCGGGATAAAGTTCGGCAGCACCCGGAGAAGGGTATAGGGGCCGATGCCGTCCCGGAGGACCTGCCCGGCGAAGACGGCCATGAGGATGACGGAGAAGACCGCTGTCGAGAGGATGACGCCTTTCAGGAGTTCCCGGAGGATGTAGGCCGGGAGGGTGATGAGGCGGGTATAGACCCGGCGGCCGGAAAGCGAAGTGTCGTCCCAGGCTTCGGCCGGGGTGACGTAGTAGAAACCGGTTGCGCCAAGGTCTTCGTTTTCGGGGGTCGGGGCGGGTTGGCCCTTGCCGACGATGCGGAGACCGCCTTTTTTATCCATAACGCCATGCTCCTTGCCGTGGCGGCGGGTTCTTCGTTACGCCGACGGTGCTGATATTCATTTTATACAGTGGTAAACATGTTACTGTCGCTCCGGCGTCGGTTCTACCTCGGATTTTACCGAAGAAGTACGTTACCCGAACCAACAGGGTTTTGATACAGCCGCCGCCCGCATCAGGTAATGATAGCGGAATGGCGTTACGCGTCCAGCCGTTCCGCCGGTTGTTCGAACCGGTTGTCCCGTTCCAGAAGGCGGTTCTTGAACCAGGCGGTTTCGGCGGCGATGTCTGTCGCTTTCGTGATGCCGCTGGCGACCGCCACCGCCCGGGCGCCGGCGTCCAGGACCGCGTCAAGGGTGCGGCGGGTAATGCCGCCGATGGCGAAATACGGCAGCTTGCCCCATGATGACGCCCACGTGACATATTCGAGGCCGGCGGCCGGGCGCTCCGGCTTGGTGGCGGTCGGGAAGACCGGGCCGACACCGATGTAATCGGCGCCTTCGGCGGCGGCCAGTTCGGCGAACTCGGGAGCGGCGGTGGATCGGCCGATGAGTTTGTGCGTGCCGATGATACGGCGCGTCAGGTGAATCGGCAGATCGCCCTGGCCGCCGTGGACGCCGCCGGCGTCGACGAGGCCGGCAATGTGCGGGCGGTCGTTAATTATGAGGATGGCGTTCCGGTCGCGGCACAGTTCGGCCAGGGCCTGGGCGATGGCATGAAACTCGCCGTCTTCCATTTCCTTTTCCCTGAACTGGATGACGTCGGCGCCGCCGGCGATGGCTTCCCGGGCCGTGTCGAGGGGCGGGGCCGAGGACAGGGCGGTCGTCACGAGGACGCAGAGGCGGGCGCTGGCGAGGCGCTTCCGGAGGGTGGCGTCGGCGAGGATGACGGGTTCAAGGGCGTAGAGTTCGTAGCGGATTTTCTCGAAGGCGGCGGCCAGTTCCGGATTGGTGATTTTGCCGTATTCGGACAGGGTGCGAAGCGCTTCCGCCGCCCGCCGCGAGGCGGCAGTGGCGACGGCGAGAGCGTCGGTCCGCTTCGTCTCGGCGGCCGTCTTGATGCCGGCGCCGACATCGCCCATTATGTCCCGGTGGGAAAGGGGCTGGTCGGCCGGCGCCAGATGCGCTGTCCAGGCCCGGGCGGTGAGGGCGAGATGGTGGCGGATTTCCTTGCAGCGTTCGGCCATGGCCGGGGAGTCCTGGACGAAGCGGCCGAATTCCTCCAGGGTGCGGAGGGCTTCGCCGGCGCGGTTCAGGTTGACGTCGATTATCCGGGCTACTGGGTCGTTCATTCTGGTTCCTTGTGGAGTACGTTTGTACTGCGTTCGTGTGGTGTCGGGAAAGAACAGTCGGTCAGGTCAGGAGAGGTTCCAGGGCTTTCAGAATGTCTTCCGGCTCGGCCATCCGTCCGACGCCGGCGTCGCCGCAGGCGAGGTTGCCGGTGCCGGGTTCGATAATGTGGTAGCCGTCGTCCCGGAGGACGGCGAGGTTGCGCTCAGTCGGTTTGGCTGTCCACATGCCGGTGTTCATGGCCGGGGCGAGGACGACCGGTTTTTTCGTCGCGAGAAGGACACTTGTCAAGAGGTTGTCGGCGAGGCCGTGGGCCAGCTTCGCCATGGTGTTCGCGGTGCAGGGGGCGACGACGATGAGGTCTGGGCGCTCTGCGAGGGCGATGTGTTCCGGCTTCCGGTCGGAGTGCCAGGGATTGTGGTAGACCGGCCGGTGGGTGACGGCGGCGAAGGACAGCGGCTGGACGAACTCCATGGCCGCCGGCGTCATGACGACGTCGACGCTGGCGCCGGCCTGGGTCAGTTTACTCGCGAGGGCGACACTCTTGTAGGCGGCGATGCCGCCGGTTATGCCGAGAAGGATGACCTTGTCGCGCCACATGGCTGT
The DNA here is from genome assembly GCA_020860865.1 of Planctomycetota bacterium. Taxonomy (GTDB): domain Bacteria; phylum Planctomycetota; class SZUA-567; order SZUA-567; family SZUA-567; genus JAJBSZ01. The sequence goes on from JAJBTL010000162.1 coordinate 5,882, forward strand.
CTCCCGATTGGACAGGCGTGCGCGTTCCGCGCCGCCTTGACCTGTTGTTTTTTATTCGCCTCAAACTCGCTTCCGCGCCGTCCAATGGGGTCACCGCCGTTGCCGGACTGGCGGGCCCGGCGCGGCGACAACTTTTTCGGCCGGTTCTATTTGAGCATTTTGAAGTATTTCTCATAGGCGTCGTCCCACATGGCCCGGTTTTTCGGCGTGTATTCGGCGACGTCGAAGGAACGGCTGACGAGGTCGCGGGCGTCCGACAGGGAGCCGAGGTCGCCAAGCGCCATCATCTGCATGACGATGTTCCCGACCGACTTTGCCTCGACCGGACCGGCCTTCACTGTCATGCCGGTGGCGTCGGCGAGGGCCTGGCCAAGCGGGGCGAAGTTGACGCCACGGCCGACAAAGTGCATGGTGTCGAAGCGGCGGCCGGTGACTTCCCGCATCTGGTTGATCGCGTGGCGCTGGGAAAGGACGAGGCTGTCCAGGAACATCCGGACCATTTCGCCCCGGGTGCATATGGCCGGCTGGCCGGTTTTATTGAGGATTTCGTTGACCGTCTCCGGCCGGCGGCCGACGACGACCAGCTTCGGATCGCCCAAATTGACGACGCGCTCGAGCGGTTCGACGCTTTCCGAAAGGCGCAGGATTTCGCCCATACTGATGTCCCGGGCGTCTTCCCGGCTCCACAGTTTGATGCATTCCTCGATACCGCCCATGCCGAGAATTTCCCGTTGCAGCCGGGTGGTGCCGTCGACGCCGCCGAGGTTCGAGAACTCGGCCGCGAAGGAGGCGTCGTTGATGATGGGGTTCGCCAGTTCCATCGTCACCTGGTTCCAGAAGCCGGAGGTGATGCAGAGCCAGTCGTTCCCCTTGGCCGGGACCGCCGCCAGGGCGCCGGCGGTGCCGTGGCTGGCCGGGGCGATGACCGGGGTTTGGCCGAGGCCGACCTCGACCGCCACCGAATCCAGGAGCGGGCCGATGACGGTTCCCGGCGCGACAATTTCCGGCACCATTATGGGCGGGATATTGGCGCCAAGTATGATGTCCCGGGACCAGTCCTTGATTTCCGGATCGTACATGCCGCTCGTGGTGGCGAGGGTGTATTCCTGGACCGGCGTGCCTGTGAGGAAATACGAGACAAGGTCGGCGAGGAGGAGCATGGTGACGGCCTTGTCAAGAAGCGGGCTGTCCATCTGGGCCATGGCGAAGAGCTGATAGAGGGTGATTTCCCGCCGGGACTGGACGCCGGTCCGCTGGTACAGGCTTCGGTGGGGGAAAATGTTATGAAGCTTCTGGTTATAGCCCATTTTGTAGGTGTTCAGGAAATTGATCGGGTTCGACAGTAGCTGCCCGGTCTTGTCGAGAAGGCCGAAATCGCCGGCCCATGAGTTGATGCCGACGCCGCCAAGATCCTTGCCATGGCGGGCGGTGAAGGAATAAAGGCCGCGCTTGGCGTGGATAAGCATGGCCGGGAAATCCCAATAACTGGTGCCGAGCATGGTGGTCGACTTGACGTCGAACCGGTGCATCATTTCGAGAGCGAGACGCTTGCCGTCAAAGGAACCGGCGGTGGCGACGCACCGGCCTATTCCGTAGTCAAGGGCCATGTAGTGCTTGACCTTGGTCATGGTGTTTTCTCTTTCTTCTATGGAGTTTTTAGCGTTCGATATGATTGGAATATTCGCGTTGTTAAGCGTTAGGCCGGCCACCATCCCGATTACCACCATTGCGTGAGGAATGGCGAAGCTTTTTTTTGCGATTCTTTTCTGAATCCTGCAACCGAGCATGCGGCGATTCAGTACCGGATTCATCCTTGCCCGGGTCCGGTATGGCGGCTGTGGCGGCAATCTGCGACTTGATTAAATACTCACGCATTTCCTCGGGGGGAAGTCCTAGCGCATTTTGGATCGTGATTCTTGCCCGTTCTCCTATCGACCGGTGTATAAGTGCGACGACTATGGCCACGATTACCACGCATATGATAAGAAAATATATGATCTTGCTTTCGGCAGCCGTCAAGGCAAGCTCCTGTTCATGAAGGCGCTCCTGGACCTGTCGAGCTACTACGGATTGCTCGTGAACAGCGGTAATGTATTTGGCCAGTTCGGCTTTACTTAATCCTTTCATGGCAATAACATCATCCAATTGTTGTTGAACGCGCTGTTGCTGTTGTTCAAGACTGACGCGCCGAATTCGATTGTCGCTGCGCATCCAGAACACTCCAACCATGAAGCCAATGGCAATGCCAACGCCTAAAAAGGCCAATCTATCAGGCGTCAGGGCAACAAGAAGTTCCCGGCCACGCTCGATGTATTTTTGAAAATTGTCGTTGTCCTGAGAGTCGTTTCTGGATTTAGCGGCCATCTTTTCCCCCCTGGGATTCATCGTGGAGTCTTACGTTTATGTAATGATTACATTCATCGTAGAATCTTCGATAGCGCAACTGCAGGAAGACAATTACCAGAAGCAAAATTATATTCATCAAAAAACTGATGTGAAAATAAAGCTGATTATTCCTATTTATTGCAATCTCAATCCTCTCACCAAGATTCGCTGTGCTCTTCAAGTCATCGTTTTCTTGTTGCAACTGGCTGATACGTAATTTAAGTTCGGAACCCTCAATTGAGGTTGCCTCAAGTTCGGCAACCCGTGATTGGAGATCCCTGTTTTCCTTTCTCAGTCTTCGTACCTCGGCATCTTGCCCCGTGTCATCCCCGCACCCGGAAAGTGCTGCGACCCCACTTAGAAAAGTGAAAAATATGGCCAGGTAACGAGGATGGTATCGTTCCATTACATTCTCCAAAAAAACAGTGATGGGTATAACGCATGCACACCCTCTCCGCGCGGCTACGACCGGCCGCGGCGTTTGCCGGCGCCGGTGGCGGTGCGGGCTTCGAAGACGTGGTGGCGTTTTTCGTCGCGGGACTTCGTGGCCATTGTGACGGCGCGTTGGTAGAGCTTTTCCTGGCTACGGTAGATCGGTTCGTAGGGGGCCGGTTTTTCCCGGCTGTACTCGCCTTCCGGCAGGAGGCGCCAGGCGCTGACGTTGTCGGCGAAACCGGCGTCCAGGACCATAAGCGCCTCTTTTCGGCAATCCGGGTCATTGACCGGGAAAAGGAGTTCGAGGCGGCGGTCCATGTTTCGTTCCATCCAGTCGGCGGAACTGAGATAAACTTCCTCGCTGCCGCCGTTGTGGTAATGGAAAATGCGCGGGTGTTCGAGGAAGCGGTCGACAATGCTTCGGACCCGGATATTTTCGGACAGTCCCGGGATGCCCGGCCGCAGGCGGCAGAGGCCACGGACGAGGAGGTTTATCCTGACGCCGGCCTGGCTGGCCTTGTACAGTTCCCGGATTATTTCCGGATCGATAAGGGAGTTCATTTTGGCCCGGATAAAGCCGGGGTTTTCCGGCGTGTGCTTTTCAACTTCCCGGCGAATCATGGCGACGGTGCGGGCGCGGAGGCCGGTCGGGGCCATTTCGATATAGTTCCACACCGGCGGCAGGGAGTAGCCGGTGATGACGTTGAAGAAGCTGGAAATGTCCGATCCGAAATCCGGGTCGGCGGTGAGGAGGCCGAGGTCGGTGTACTGCCGGGCCGTCCGGTC
>JAJBTL010000004.1:0-6846 GCA_020860865.1 Planctomycetota bacterium
CGCCTCTTTTTCCTCGTCTGACACGACGATACACAATTTAATAACACGCTCTAAGAAAAACAATTTGCAGATTATACTGTTCCAAAATCCTCATGCAAGATCTTTTATCCACCAGCGACGTCCGATCGGGATTCGATCACGTTTCCGGCTGCCTATGCCACTCCGGGGGATGCGCTGGCGGCTGAGGGGACGACGACGTTGGCAGTGCCGAAGAATGTCCCCCTGTCCCATTTCAGAACGACAACCGCCACGGCCGTCAGGACGACGGTGACAATGCACTTCGTCGCGTTGGTGACGAGGAATGCCTCGCAGGACAAGACGACGACGATGTGGAAGAGGATGGCGCTCGGGATGCTCCGGTTGTTTTTGTAATAGAGCCAGTTGGTGAGAAAGGTGAGAGGGATGACGCTCAAGAAAAAGTTGGCGGCGTAGAGGGCGTTCTCGTTCCACAACGAGTGGTGGTAATAGCCTTTGACGAAAAACAGTGGGAGGTGCCACATCGCCCAGAGCACGGCGAAGATGGCTGTGGCGCGAAATAACGTGGCCCGGCTTTTCAGGCTGTCGATACCATAGCCGCTCCAGCCCAGTTCTTCCAAGGCCGGGGCGAGTATGGGGATTATCAGGCTCATCAGCGGGCTGCCGTCCATGATGGCGAATTCGGCGCCGACGGCGAGTTGGTCCAGGCTCTGACCAATGACGGGCGACACGAGAATGGCCACCACCATGACGGCAGGCATGAACAGAAATATAAACGGCACAAAGGCGGGCCGGATGCGGCGGAGGTCGAAAAGACGCCTGGAGAAGTCCCGCCGCAGCTCCCTGTTCCCGCCGGCGGCCAATGAAATGGCGGACCCCGCCAGCGGGCCCAGGAGGCCAAAGGCCATCAGCGCACCGGCCAGGAGATTGTCGTCGCCGCGCCAGCTCAACCAGGCGGCGGGAATCCATAACAACCAGGTAGCGGCGAAGGTAATCAAGAAGAAACGGAGCGGTTTGTAATCTGCTGTGCGGGTCATGGATTTGTCCTTGGTAATGATGATGCTGTACGCGATATGGAATAAAAATGGCGACGGGCGCGGCGTCCTCGGTTACCTGGTCCTGTTGGCCGCGAGCCCCTTCAGGATGGCGGCGAACGCACTCAGGACTCCCGCGCCTTTGGCGGCGAGTTCTTCCTGAAGCACTGCCTCAAGGGCGTCGATAACGTCGGCGCACACATCCGCCGGTACGCCTGAACGTTCGGCGACCCTGGCGGTGACGGCGGTTTTGTTCATTGCGATTCCCCCATTCCAACGGTTAAAAAGTGAAAAGCACGCCAAGCGCACCGGAGACAGTGGCGGACCGGCCAACCATGGGGCTGTTTTTGACAGATCCGGTGAGGAGTCTCGCCTCGGCACTGGCCACCACGCTCCAGCGTTGGCCAAGGGTGTACTTGGCTTCCAGCCTGACAAACGGCGAGAGCGACGATCCGGCCTCGTGCGACTGGACGCCGCTCCTAACGGACTCGGCGCGGGTGACGCCGAAATAATAGTCCGCCTGCTTTTCGCTGCTCCAGGTGACGCCGGCGCCCGGCACCAGATCCAGCCGGCCCACGCGTACAGGCACATGATAGGAGGCTTCGCCGACGGCGCCGTTACTTCGGCCGAGAATATCATGGGACAGCCGGACCTTCGCCATGCCCCACGCACCCCGCACGGAATAGGCCAGTCCGGCCATCAGGGTCGAACGCCGCTTGTCCAGCCGGCGCATGCCACCGTCATCGCAGTCATCGGGGTCAAATTCGAACCAGGAATAGGTCATTTCCGCGCCCAGCGTGTGGGTGTCGTTGTTCACGAGGTGGACGCCGACGGCGGCGGGCTCGAGATACACGCGGCCCATCGCCACCGACGCGAACGGGGAGACCAGGATGTTCGCGTCATGGGACTTGTAGGGCGAGGTGGCGGCGGCGACACCACCGCCCAGGGAGAATTCGGCCGCCCTGGCGCCGACGACAGTGGAAAAGAAACTCACGCAGGCACAGACGAACACGATCGTAAAACGGTAATTCATCAGTTAGACACCCTTCATGCATGAAAAAGCTACTGCGCATCGCCGGATTCACCGGTGCAATTCGTATTGCGGGCCATGTCCTCGTAGCGGAGATGGATGTAGTCGAACGTTCCGGCCGGTGCGCCAAGGGCGCTTTCCATGACATGGGAAAGGGCGCGGGCGCGTCGTACCTGCTCGTCGAGGGTCCAGGGAAAAATTCCGGTATCGAGAAGGAATTGGGAGGCGGTCAGGAGAAGCTCCACCACTTCCCGGGGATACGGCGTGGTAAAAACCCCTTCGCGCACGCCCTGCTCGACAATCCCGGTAATGACCGGCGTCAGCCGCCTGACCGTCTCGACCAGACTCAGGAGGTGCAGTTCGGCATCTCCGGCCGCGTGGAGTTCTTCCACCATTTCATCCTTATGGGCGGTTTCCGGTCCGGGCGCCGTGATGATCAGACGGAGTTTTTCCGGAGCGGTCATGGTGGCGTCATCGGCGATTGCCTGTATCGCCTCGATGCCGTTGTCGATAAAGCGGGCGACAATGGCCGCCATCAGTTCCTCCTTGGACGTAAAGTAGTGATAAAACGTCCCTTTGGCGATTTCAAGCCGGGTCAGGATGTCGTTTATGGTGGTCTTGGCATAGCCTTTCCTGCCAAACAGGGCTTCGGCGGCGTCCAGGATTTCGTTTCTCCGCACGTCAGGCTTTTTGACAATTCTCATGGATTCCCCTTCGTATTTATCGACCGACCGTCGGTCTATTATAGAGGAAATGTTTTCCGTGCAATGATAAATCGGTTTTTATTATCGTTGAGTGTGCGGGATGGATCCTAATACTTTATATATAAGGATTTAGAAATATTAAAAATGACCACCGCCCGGAAGACGGTGGTCCGTACTCAAAATCGTGTAGAGTTACGATGTCGCTTGATCGGCGTTCTCTGCTGCGGCGAGCATGGTCTTCAGTTCTTCGGGTGGAATCATGTACACTTTTCCATCGCGCCAGGACGCCATGGGTTTGCCGGCCTGGATATACATCTTAACCGCTTCGATACCGCTGCAACGAATCGCCTCTTTTATGAGAACTCGCTTCTTGAAAACGGCATCGACATCAACCGGTTCAGCGGGTTTAATTTTTGTCATACCCTTCCTTTATAATCTTGTATAACCGTTCGTTATATACCTGAACGTCGCCATTATACCCCTCTGCCACATCCTCAGGTGAAAATGGTGAGGAATTAACGAAGAGCGTCCACGTTGTTACGAGCGGTACGTAAAGTCTCAGTAGGTTTCGTAACCCGGCATCATAGCGTCGACGAATAACCTCCTCGGGAATGGCGTGGCCACCAAATGAAACCCTCATAGCCACCCGTTGAATTGCCAGCTCCACATTCGGAAGCGCAAGAAAGAGGAGGTGGCTCTTATATCCCGTCGCGGTCAGGTGAGCCAACCACGGTGCAAACGACCGTGACGCCAGTGTCGTCTCGAAGGCAAAATTTCGCCGCTGGTCCGCCAGTTCCCGTAACCGCCGTAGCATAATCTTCCCAGCCGCCAACGCCGCCCGTTCCGGTGCAAACGCGGACAAGCCGCTCGCAATGACATCCGCGTTGACGAATTCGTCAACCGCCAGGGTATCCCGCAAAAGGAGCGGGGCGCTCGTCGATTTACCGGCCCCGTTTGGACCGGCCAGGATGACCACGTACGGTGGGTTACTTTGCATTGTGGATCATTTCCGTCATTCCGGTTGCCCTTACTCCTCGACGCCATACAACGCACCCAACGGCGGCGACGGCGCCGCCCGTGGCGTCTGCGGGAAGTCCGGCGCCGCTCCCCGGCCGTAATCGATAAGGATGATGTCCACATTCTCCCCGGCGAACCGGACCAGGCCGAACGGCACATCCGGGGATGTCCAGCGGACAAAACCGTATTCATCGTGGACCCGGTGGACAGCGTCCACGGTCACGGTCGCGGCGCCGACGGTGACATCCAGGCGTTCCGGTTCGGGCTGCGGCGGATCGAAGGGGAAGTCGGGGCGCTCGCTCTCCGGGTCGGGCTTGAGGAGGCGGGTCGGATAGCTTTTCCCGGCAAAGGTGACGATGGCGTTGATGCCGTCAGCGTCAATTTCGCGGAGTTCGAGCCGGAGCGGGACAGACTTCCATGCCGTCTCCGCTTCGAAATTCGGCACAAAAAAATAGTACTCCTCGTCCGCCGGGAGGTCGTCGAGGGTCGGCGTCCGGTCGCTCAGGGGAGCGGAAAGCGGTTCCGGGCGGAGGCTGTTCTCCAGTGGATCGACAGGATATGCCACTAGGTAATCGAACCAGTCGCCGGGCCGTGGCTCCACCGCGCCGGCCGGGTCAAATAAGCCGCCAAGGACCGCGTCGGCGCCATGGACGGAACCGGCGACCCACGTCAGGCCGCAAAGCACAACGGCGAGGCAGAGGACGGCGCGACGCCGGGCTCCAGGGAACGCGCTTGTCCGGGCGCTGGCGCAGCGAACTTCCGGCATGGCGGGCAGGCAGGACATTGGTTAACTTTCCTTTGGACGTGGCGGGATGGCGCCACCGTGATATCCGAGTCCGAGGACATAGTGCTCGATACTTTCGTCGCGGCAGGCCTCGGGTTTCCGGATTTTGGCGGTTTTGAAGAATCTGCCCACCTTGGCCCTGAAATTTTCCGTCTCGCCTCCATAAAATATTTTACAGACGAAGTTTCCGTCTTTTTTAAGAAGTTTTTGGGCCAACGCCAGCACCGCCTCGCACAGTTCCAGGCTCCGGAGCTGGTCGGTAATCCTGATGCCGGTGGTGTTCGGCGCCATATCGCTCACGACAGCGTTGAAACCGTCCGGCGCCGCTTCGACGAATTCGGACCCGGTCATGTCGAGAATATTCATTTTTTTAAACTCGGCCTGGCCTTTGAATTTTTTATGGATAGGCTTCAGGTCAACCGCGCAGGCAACGCCGTCGGGTCCGATAACTTCGAGGATATATTCGAGCCATGACCCCGGACTCGCGCCCAAGTCCAATACTGAATCGCCTTTACGGATAATCCGTTCGCGGCGGTTAAGTTCTTCCAGCTTATAGACGGACCGGGCGAGCTTGCCTTCGCGTTTGGCTTGTTTAAAAAACCTGTCGTGGAGCTTTCGCATAAACTTACCTGCCTTATTTTGTGGCTAAGAATGAAATTATTTGTTCAAGACCTGATCTTGGTGTATGTTAAACATTGAGGACGATTAGCCTCATTCCCTTCCGCCTCCCCTGAACGACCAGCCGGTCAGTTCGGCGGGTGTGCCGAAGGGCACGGGTATTATCGGAAGTCGCTCCGAAAAGCCCGTAAACATTTTATTTTGACACAGGACCATTATAAAGGATAAAATGTCGCGTGCCAACTCGTCGCCGGATGGCGGATAGCTCCCGGGCGGTTCTGATCGACTCACGCGGACAGCGCGTGGTCGTTATTTTTTTGTTGGAGTTCGCGGCATAATGGCTTTTTTTTCACCCGATTTTCTGGCGAGAGTCCGTTCCGCCAACGAGATTTCCCAGATTGTCGGCAGTTACAGTATCCAACTGACCCGGGCCGGGACCAACCTGAAGGGGCTCTGTCCGTTTCATAACGAAAAGACGCCGTCATTTAATGTAAAGCCGGCCGACCAGTTCTTCTACTGTTTCGGCTGCGGCGCCAAGGGCGATGTCTTCCGCTTTGTCCAGATGATGGAAAAGGTGGAATTCCCGGAAGCGGTCCGCATCCTGGCCGAACGCGCCGGCGTGCCCATCGAGTTCGAGAATCCGGCCGAGGCCCGTATCGCCCAGGGCGTCAGCCGGGAAAAGACCGCCCTTCTCTGGTGCTGTTCCCGGGCGACGGAGTATTTCGAGGACTGTCTCGCCGCGCCGTCGGGCGCTCCGGCCAGGGATTACCTCGAGCGGCGCGGCTTCAGCCGCGAGACCATCCCGCACTGGCGCCTCGGCTGGGCGCCGGACACGTGGGACGGATTATACGATTTTTTGGTAAAAAGCGCTAAAGAACCTGGCGAAAAAGCGAAAGTAATAGACTACGCCGTCAAAGCCGGGTTATTGCGAAAGCGGGAAGGCGAACACGGTCGCGGCGACAGGATTTACGATTATTTCCGCGGCCGGGTGATGTTCCCCATTCTTGACGCCCAATCGCGGCCCATCGGTTTCGGTGGCCGCATTTTGGTCGACAAGGACGGCGTCGGCAAGTATTTCAACTCGCCGGAAGGGCGGCTGTTCGAAAAGCGTCGGGTCCTGTTCGGCCTGACCCAGGCGTCGAAAGAGATCGCCCTTACGGGCGAAGCCATCGTCGTCGAATGCTACACCGACGTCATCATGTGCCACCAGTACGGCATCCGGAACGTCGTCGCGACGTTGGGAACGGCCCTCACGGAGGACCACGTGTCCCTCCTCCGGCGCCATCTCGGCGGCAAAGGGAAGGTGATAGCGTTCTTCGACTCGGACTCGGCCGGGCAGAACGCCACCCTCCGGGCCATCGATATGTTCATGGCCGAGAATGTTCCCTTGGCCGTCGCGCCCCGGCTCGAACTGAAGGACGCCGGGGACTTCCTCCCGAAATACGGGGAAGAGGCGTTCAGGAAGAAGTTGACCCAGGCGGTCGACAGTTTTACCTATCTCTTGGAAATTACCCTCGGCCGTGCCCGCGACCGCGACCCGCAATCAATGAGCCGGGCGGTCCGCGAAGTCATGACGACGGTGAATTTGTGCCCCGACCCGGTCGCCGCCGCCCTCATGCGGCAGCAGGTGGCCGCCGTCGCCGGGGTGCCTGAAAGTACGTTACCCGAGCCGGAAGTAAAGAC
>JAJBTL010000004.1:6856-9446 GCA_020860865.1 Planctomycetota bacterium
GGCCTGACGCCGTCCGACGACGGGCTCAAGTTTACAGAGGTGATCCAGCAGAACGCCGCCGGCCGGATGAAACGCGAACTCCGCCTGCTCCGTTACATGCGGGAAAACCCGGAGTGGTGCGCCCGCGTCGTCGACGACTTTCCGCCGGATGAATGGCGGGACGGCGCCCTCGGCGAACTGGCCGCACTCATCCGGGATGCGTGGGACGACAACCAGACGCCGGTTCTCGCCGACATTCTCGCCCGGGCCAGTCACCCGGACGCGTCTGAACGGCTGGCCGCGCTCGCGTTTCCGGACAACGAACCCATGTCGGATCGCGATTTGTCGATGCTTCTCGGCCGATTTTCCGAAGCCGACCGCGCCGAAGCCATCCGCCTCCTCCGTGAGGATCAGGAACGGGCCCAGGCCGCCGGCGAGGACGACCGGGCCATGGCACTCATGAACCAGATTATTGAATTACGACGGCTTGGCACGGCAAGGCGTGCAGAAAGCGATGCCAGGCGGCACCGTCGGTAACGGTCCCTGTGCCGGACCGCTCCGACAGTACCATCGCCGCCAACGTTTACAGGGGGACGGCTCCACCGATCACGCCGGTTGTGAACCTGGCGCCCGTGGACCGGACAAATAACCTTGCCGAACCTATGAAGGACGAAACATGACGAAGAAAAAAACCGCAAAAGCCCCTACGGCGAAACCGGCCAAAACGGCGGCTCCGAAGAAATCCAAAAAAGCCGCCGCTGTCGAGGACGAAGACTTCGATGTCGTCGCCGTCGCCGCCGGCAAGGCTCCGAAAAAGTCGAAGAAAGCGGCGGCGAAAAAAGCGGCGACCAAATCCGCCCGCCTTAAGGCCCGCGCCGTCCACGACGACGATGACGACGATATCCTCGACGACGACATCGAGATGCCGGACGACGACGAACCGGCCGAACCGGAAATCCCGGTCGACGCCGCCGTCGCCGTGCTTGATGAAAAAGCCATTCTCGAAATCATCAAGAAAATCAAGGGCCGGAAAACCATCACCTACACCGAGTTCAACGAGCTTCTCCTCGAAGAAGCCATTGACCCGAAAGAGATCGACGAAGTCTTCACCCGTCTCGCCGCCGAAGACATCACCGTCCAGGAAGTGGCGGAGGATGTCGTCGTCGACCTGGACAAGGAAGAACTCGTCGTCGAAGCGGAAGATCCGGAAGCGGAAGCCCTCGTCGTCGGTTCCACCCTCATCCCGGAAGCCGATGTCGGCGACGTCCACGATCCGGTCCGGATGTACCTTTCGGAAATGGGTTCAATTCCCCTTCTCACCCGGGAAGAGGAAGTCACCCTCGCCAAGAAGATAGAGTTGTCCTCGACCCGGTTCCGCCGCCGCACCCTGGAAAGCCCGGTTGCCATGGCCTACGTCTTCGACCTCTACGAAAAGGTCAAGCAGAACCGGGAGAGCCTCGACAAGATCATGCGGGATTCGCATCCGTCCGGCTCCGGAAACGACAAGAACGACGTCTTCACCCGTCTTCCCGGCCACATGGAAACGCTCCGGAAGATGTACGACATCATCACTGATCTCTGGCGGAAGATGGAAGAGTCCGGCCTGTCCCAGTCGAAACGCGCCGCCTATTTTTCCGAGCTCCGCGCCCGGCAGCGTCGCATGGCCCATCTCCTCGAGGAACTCGGCCTCCGCACCGGCAAGATGCTCGCCATCCGCGACCGCATCCTGAAACTGGCCGAAGACGCCGAAAAACTCCAGAAGGAAGAGGCCTCCCTCAAGGCCCGGCACGACCGCCTGACCCCTCAGGAGAAGCGCCGCCTCGAAATCGCCCGGGACAAACTCCTCCGCATCCGCATGGAAGCGAAGGAACCGCTGTCGCGTCTTCTCATGCGCGCCAAGCACGTTGATTCCCGCTTCGGCGAATACCAGACCGTCAAGCAGAAGTTGTCCTCCGGCAACCTCCGCCTCGTCGTCTCCATCGCCAAGAAATACCGCCATCGCGGCCTCTCCTTCATCGACCTCATCCAGGAGGGCAATACCGGCCTCATGAAGGCGGTCGAGAAGTACGAATACCGGCGCGGCTACAAGTTCTCCACCTACGCGACCTGGTGGATTCGTCAGGCCATCACCCGCGCCATCGCCGATCAGGCCCGGACCATCCGCATCCCGGTCCACATGATCGAAACGATGTCCAAGCTCCGCCGCATCACGAAACAACTGGTCCAGGAAATCGGCCGTGAACCGACTGTCGAAGAAATCGCCGCCCAGGCCGACATCCCCGTCGCCGAGGCCCGGCGCGTCCTTCGCATCTCCAAGCACCCGATCTCCCTCGACCGCCCCATCGGCGCCGGCGATTCCGACGGCAGCCACTTCGGCGACTTTATCGAAGACAAGTCAGCCGAAAGCCCCGTCAACATGGCATCCTACGAAATGCTCAAGGACAAGATCGGCAACGTCCTCCAAAGCCTCACCTACCGCGAGCGCGAAATTATCAAACTCCGCTACGGCATAGGAGACGATTACACCTACACCCTCGAAGAAGTCGGCCGCAAGTTCAACGTCACCCGCGAACGCGTCCGCCAAATCGAAGCAAAGGCCCTCCGGAAACTC
>JAJBTL010000205.1:0-6700 GCA_020860865.1 Planctomycetota bacterium
GTCGTGGGCGAGTCCGGCTTTTTCCGGGGCAATATGGCTGAATATTGTCGAAAAAGCCGGGCGAAGCCATCGGCCGTCAAAACGGAAAAGCGGGCCAAATGGAGTGATGAAACAGGTTCTAAGGACAGAATGGAGTCATGGAGGTGAGCGACCGAGACGTGCGGCCTGGAGTCATCATCGACTCGAACGCCCCGGCCGCGTCGGCTGGACGCGCCGCGACGGCGTTCCGGCCAGACGCGTCCGGGGCAATGCATTCTTGATTGAAATGAACTTGTACGTAGTGGGGAGAACACTGTGTGCGGCCGCTTTTCACAAAACCTGGGACGACACCATCGCGCCATACACCTGTTCAGGCGCTTGGGACTGGACGGCTTTGCCATTCCGGTGCGGTTCAACATCGCGCCGTCGGTGACGGTTCCGGTTCTCCACCAATCAGCCCCGGCCCCGGCCCCGGTGGAACTCCGGGAAATGCGTTGGGGGTTTGTCCCCGAATACGCCCGGGATATGTCCGAAGGCATGCGGCACATCAATGCCCGCATCGAAACGGTCCAGGATAAACCGACGTTCCGGGACGCCTTCCTGACGCGCCGCTGCTTGGTGCCGGCCTCCGGTTTTTACGAATGGCACCGGAACGGCAAGACGCGAACGCCGTACTATTTCACCAACGCCGACCCTGACCAGCCCCTCGCCCTGGCCGGAATCTACACCGACTGGTACGACGGCACGACCAGCCTCTCCACCTTTGCCATCCTGACGACCGAAGCGGCGGCGCCGGTCCAGCTCATCCACCACCGGATGCCGGTCTGCGTCGCGCCGGACGATTGGGCCGAATGGCTTGACCCGGCGACGCCAGCGGCACGGCTGGCGCGTTATTCCCGACCCGCGTCCGGGGTCGAACTGGTCCACTGGGAGGTCGACCCGTATGTCAATAACGCCCGGAACGAGGGCGAACGGTGCAGCGAACCGTTAGTGCGTTTTAAATAGAAGGGACGGCAAAAAAGGCCGGACCGGGTCTTGCTGCCTGGCGCCCGCCTTCCCTCCGCGTCTACCGCACGACTGCCGAGGCCGGAGCGAGTTTCCGGAGTCTTTGGACATTCGTGACCAGGCGGTGAATCCGACCCGGAACAGCGCCGACCCGCATGGGCTACCGCGTGCTGTCATGCGGGACGCTGTTCCTAAGAGGTACGCAGGCATTAACGCATTTGACCCATACCACCGGTCGCCGCCCTGGAGAAAGTCCGACATATTTTCCACACCACCGGAAAAAACACCCTACCGTCCCACCAGTGGCTAACCCGGATTTCCCAGATTCTTTACAATGCCTCAGTTCACGGCACAGCGGACCTGAACCGTAAAGCACTTGAAGAACCTTTGTGAAAGTACGGGTTACATTACCCTTTCACAGAATTTCTCCAAACGCTTCATAGCGTTGGAAGGAATGTGAACCTTCCCTGCGTTTTTCGGTTTATTCCAGTAGATATCGAAACGCGGAAAGAAACCAAACTCTCATTACAAGCGCTAGTTGTCTTCCCAATACTCGCGCCGCTTCACTTCCCGGTGGAGAATCCCCACCGAACAGCCGAGTTCCCTGGCGACCTGTCGGTATCGCGCGCCCATATGGACCCGTTGCGCCGCCGCATCCCAGTCCAGTTCCAAACGGCGACTGGCATTATATTTCCAGTTCGGCGACAATTCGCCATTGTGGAAGAGGAACGGGTCGGTTTCGGCCAGGCGGTTCCGCACTTCCCGGTCCCGGTCCTGGTCGCGGAGAACCGGCGGTGTCGGTCCCTGGTTGGCCTTTTCCTCCTCCCGCCTCCGACAGTCCGGACAGGGGAGGTTGATGTCGTCGGAATGTGCCTCGTGGAGGCCGTCGCAGCGGGGACACAGTACAGGGACCGTCCGCTCCGGTTCGGACAGGCCGAGGCGGGCGCTGAACTGGCTGGCCCACGGCGACTCCCGGCGGACCGCCGTGACGAGGGGCGCGATACGCCGATCCCTGATACCGAGGAGGAGGGCGAGGCGCTGGAGCCGGGGCGGCGTCAGCAACAGCCAGCGGTCGCCGCAGGAGAAAAGCCAGGTGCCTGGTTCATCCGGGCCGGCGGCCATGGCGATGGAATTAATAACAGAGTTAATGTAGAAATGTTTCATAAAATTCCTCGAATGAAAATTTACGCATTATAATAAAGTATAATTGAATAGCTCCAAAATTAATTCAGCATAAATGGATGCATCCCGACTGGCGGAAAACTCCGCGCTTGTTCGTAACCGGTCGGCCAGGTATTTTTTTCCAAACATGAACGTAGATCGTTAATACTTCGCGTGTTGAGAAGCTGGTACGAATCGAGGACCGATGCCGGGAAAGTCCAGACACCGACCCGGTGCGGCGGGCACTTTTCGACAACGACGGCCTGGACGGTCAGGTTGTCGGCTCCGGCGGCCTCGGAGACGGCCCGGTAGAAGGCGAACTGGTGGAGATAGCCGAACTTACGGGCATTCTGTTCGAAGCGACCGAGGTCGGCGACGGTTTTCAGATCGACAATGACGCCGTCGGGGCGGAGCCAGTCCGAACGGGCTCGGCAGGGCATCCCGGCTAGTTCGGCTTCGGCCACCAGCTCCGGCCAGCCTTCGGCGAACAGGCGGGCGGCTTCCCGGTGGCGAAAGACGGCGTCCCGGATATGGGTGACGAGGCGGTTTTCGGAACGGGTGAGGACGGTCCGGGGATCGAGCCCGGACTCGGCGACCCAGCGATGAAAGGCACGGCTGGCGACGCCGTATCCCCGGCCGGTCCGGTCGTTGATCGGACCGCCGACATGATAGGACCGACGGTAGGCGGCGTCGCCTTCGAGGATGATTTTATGAACGGCACGACCGATCCGGAAGGCGTTTTTTTCCGCCACTCTTGTTTTTCCGGCAACAATGTCGCGGTAGCGGGTCGGACATTCGCGAAATTCCTTCAACATGGAACTTGTTAAATAATAACCCCTTGCAGCGCCGTCGTGATACAAGTGCTCCGGAACCTCCCGGGTCCATTCGGGTTTTGTTGAGAATAAATGATGATTACTGAATTTAAGCGTTGACATAGTTGACCTTTCGTGTAATACTAAATGGAAACACTCGTTGTATGTTTACTTAATAAACATTAGATGAAATATAAGGGGCGCCCGGGCGGTACAGCTCGGTTAGGGCCGAGTTGTTAAGTGAGAACCTATAGTATCAATGAACCAAACATCAATCAGACCTGTTAAAGAACTACGAACAAAGTTGCTGACACAGCGCGCATGATTTCTTTCTTGGGCAGTTGCGAGGGGGACCCCGAGACAAAAATAAAAAGAGAGTGTAAATCATGACTACATTGTACAAGCAAAATGAAAATGGTCAAGTAAAAGAAGGGAGAAAATTAACTATGCCGCCGCATCCCTTTACGGGGAACTGGTTAAGGAATTCATTGAAAATGAAATTCCCTCATAAAAAGGATCTCGAACTCGCCGCCATGATTGGGATCTCCCCGCAGGCGTTTGCGAATTGGGGTCGAAACGACGGCGTTGCCAGGCTCCCGAACGCGGAAACTCTCTATCTGGGCTACAAGGCGCTCGGTATGATTAATGAAGGGACGTCGCCGGCTCCGGGCGCCCCGGTGGTGACCCGGAGCGGCGAGTGGCCGGTCCGAGGCCTTGCCGCCGCCGACGATTCGCAGGGCTCCCGAGTCCCCGACACCGACGATTCGGACGAGTCGGTCCAGTACCCGTCCGGCATCACCCTGGTCCCGGTCCAGGGCGACTCCATGTCGCCGCTGGTCCTGCCTGGCCAGTATGTCATTATCGATCGCGACCGCGAAGGGTTCGAGGTCGACGGCGGCGTCGTTGTCGTGTCCATTATCGATTCGGATTGGGAACGGCGCGAGCGGATGCCAGGCACCTTTGTCAAACGCTGTTTTCGTGGCGACGGGTTCTTCTACTTCACCTCCATCAACTCGAGCTATGTGCCGTTCAGTTCCTGGCAGGACCACTGCCGCATCTGGCCGGTCCTCGGCGTCTGGTTCGACGGTAAAGGGAAGGCGCCGGAACAGCGCTGGCACCAGGTCCCGCCGCAACAACCGACTGTCTGACCCTCCCCCACGGGAGGAGTGCGGCATACCGATCCCAAGGGATCCTCGTCCCGGCCGCGACCGGACGATGCAGAGTGAGCACCATGACGGGCCGGCCCTGGCGAGGGGCCGCCCGTTTCTTTTGGGCATGCCAGTTACGGTATGGGAATGCTCCGGTTTGCCTGCCGTCAGGTAGGGAGGGAGGATATGGCCCGGTCGGTACTAATGCGGTGACATGGGACAGGCGCACCATGTGCGGCACTGACTGGACAGTCTATTCACCCCGAGACAAGTCCCTCCTCCTGAAGGAGGGTAATGTTACACATCGTGAAAGTAGCGTAGCCTCGCCATCCTACTGACGCTCGATGCGGCCACACTGCCGTCGAGACCCGTCAAACGACGGAGGCTGTGACTCTCTGCAACTTTCACAAAATTTAGTAAATTGCTTCCGAATCATTAACCAAGTGGTTTTATTGGAATAATGTCTGGTTTGGCACGGTTTCGCCACAAAATCATCCACAACCGAAGGCCGTAGCACCGAGGCGCGGTGACCTGCATGCCGATGTTTGCTGCATTCCGTAGCAATTTAGTGATAGAAAAACATCGTATAGAGTGGAAAATAGACGAAATATTTTCCATGCCATCCCATCGCGGGCGGCTTCTTGGCGGGGGCAGTAAATCAAAAAAAAAGCGCTCCCGAAAACCGGAAGCGCTTTACGCAGGAACCAGGGAAAAGCCGGGATGGTTATTCGACCGGGCCGGTCTGGTCCTGGCCGACGACCCACACCTTGAGTTCGGTCTCGACTTCGGGGTGAAGCCGGACCCGGACCCGGTGGACGCCGAGAGTCTTGATCGGCTCTTCGAGACGGATCATATCGAGTTCCAGGGTGACGCCTTCGGCGGCCAGGGCGTCGACGAGCTGCTTCGGGCCGACCGAACCGTAGAGGGTGTCGTTGTCGCCGACGCGTTCCTTGACCGTGATGTCGATGGCGGCGATGCGCTCGGCGAGGGTGCGGAAATCCTTGACCCGTTCGAGTTCGCGGGCGACCCGCATCTTCTTCATGGATTCGATCTGCTTCAGGTTCGCCGGGGTGACTTCCACCGCCAGCTTCCGGGGAAGCAGGTAATTCCGGCCGTAGCCGTTGGCGACCGAGACGACGTCCCCGGCCAGACCAAGGTCCTTGACGTCCTCTTGCAACAATAATTTCATGGCCATTGTTTTCAAAGCCTCCAGAGTAATATCATGTTGTGAAAAATTCAGCACTGTGCGCGACCGGGGAACGGTCCGGCGGAACGCATCGCCACCGCGCCACGGCAATGCCACCACTCACGGCGCCGCCGTCTCCCATCGGTTTCGCCCGCAGCCTATTGCTTGCCGCTGTAGCGGAGCAGCCCGAGAAAACGCGCGCGCTTGACCGCGTTCGACACGGCGCGCTGGTGCTTGGCGCAGTTGCCGAGGCGCTTCCGGTCGAACAGCTTGCCCTGCGGGCTCATGAATTTCTGGAGCGTGTTGATATCCTTGTAATCCACCTGCGGGGCGTTCTTGGCGCAGTACCGGCAGCGGCCGCCGCCGAGATGGAAATCCTGCTTGTCCTTGCCGTAATCGGAACTCACTGTCGTCTCCCATTCGAAAAAAGTATTGGATAATTATCCGTTGTTCATAGTATGGCCGTATTCCGTTTTTCCGGGAACGGCGCCTGTTATCTTCTTCACGGCCATAACCGCCGCCGAAGAAAAACGCCGTCTCACCGGACTTTTCGACGCCTAAAACGGAATGTCGTCCCCCGAAGGCGCCTGTCCCGACCCGCTGTCCTGGTCGAAGACGTCTGTGGCGCTCTGCTTCGGCGGGCGCGGCGCTTCGGACCGGCCCGACCGGCGCGGACTGCTGTCCTCGTAACGGCCGCTTGTGCCGCTGTCGAACCGCCCGCTCGATCCGGTTTCAAACCGGCCGCTCTGGCCGCCGTCCCGGCTGCCGAGGAACTGGACGTTCTGGACATAGACCTTGATGCGGCTCCGGCGTTCGCCGGTTTCCTTGTCCTGCCACTGATCCTCGACAAGGCGCCCTTCCACCAGCACCGGCCGCCCTTTCGAGAGGTATTCGCTGCAGGTCTCGGCCTGGCGGTCCCAGACCGTGCAGTCGATAAACAGCGTTTCTTCCTTGCGTTCACTGCCGCTGCGGCCGCGCACGGTGGTCACGGCCAGACGAAGATCGACCACGGCCGTCCCTTGCGGTGTATAGCGAAGCTCGGGATCGCGGGTGAGGTTGCCGATAAGTATAACCCGGTTGAATCCTGCCACCTTTGCTCTCCTTGCGTGTGCAATTATATAAGTGTTACCTGTGGGCCGCCGTTCATGCCTGTCGGGCGGCCGCGTCCGACGCCCGCCGCTCCATCGTGGAGCCAACCGGGCCGGACGGGTGCGCCTCTGGCCGCTCCGGAACGAACGGACGGAACGCCCGCGTCCGCGTCCTTATTCCGACACTTCCGCCGGCGCGTCGGCTTCCTTCTCGCGGGCGCCGTAGGTCGGGGCGTCGACGCCGTCCTCGTCCGCGAGAATGAGGACGCGGAGGACGTTTTCGTTCAGGCTGCACTGCCGTTCCATCTTGCCGATGTTGGC
>JAJBTL010000205.1:6710-9264 GCA_020860865.1 Planctomycetota bacterium
CGAGGATGTAGGTGCCACGGCGGATTTTTTTGATTTCATAGGTGAAACGCCGATCATCCCACTTTTCCGATTTGACGATTTCGGCGCCGTGGCGGGTGAGGCAGCCAAGGCATTCGCCTTCCATCTTGGCATAGTCTTCCTTCGCCTTGGCGCTGTCCACAATAAACATCGCTTCATACAATCTTGTCACGCGATTTCCTCCAATAAAGATGTCTGTATCGTTTTCCAAGTGGTTACATTGAGTATTCCGAACCGTCCCGCCGCCTACGGCTCGCCTGACAGGTCGAGGCCGTTGTAGCGGTTCCTGACCGCGTCGACGCCGTAGCGGAGCCAATCCCTGAGCGCCCGGGCGGCGGCGGACGTGACCCTCTCCACCACCGGCGCCTCGCTCTTGGCGAAGCGGGACGTCACGTAGTCGGCCCGGTCCATTCGTTCCGGCGGCGGGTTGATGCCGAGCCGGAGGCGGGGATAGCCGTGGCCGCCAAGCGCTTTCGACACGTCCGTCAGGCCGTTATGGCCGCCGGCCGAACCGGCCGGGCGAAACCGCATGCGCCCGAGCGGCAGGTTGACATCGTCCGAGACGACCACCAGCCCGGGCCACGTGCATTCGGCGTCGTCCGCCTTATCCTGTTTGGACGGATGCACGCCCCGGGTGTCCGGGTCGCGTTCCGGGACCGTCACCTCTTCCCGGACCGCGTCCCTCACTTCCCCCATCCAGGCCAGCCACGACGAAAGCGCCTGTCCGGAACGGTTCATGTAGGTCATCGGCTTGACGAGGTAGACCTTTTCCTCTCCCACCCGGCACTCCGCCACGAGGCAAGTTTTTTCCGGCTGGAAGCGGCCGGCCGACTGTTCCCGGGCGAATTCGTCCAGGGCCAGCCAGCCGATGTTGTGACGGGTGTACTCGTACTCCTTTCCCGGATTGCCGAGACCGACGATGACCTTCATGCCGATTACGCCTTTTCTTCCCGTTCCTTCTCACCGATGGCTTCCGGAGCGGTCGGGGCGTCGCCGTCCTGCGGCACTTCGATATCTTCGCCCTTCGGCGCGTGGCAGCTGACGACGGCCGGGTTGCCATAGCCGACATATTCGAGGCCCTGGAGCTTCGGCAGGTCGGCAACGTAGAGGATGTCGCCAAGCTTCATGCCGCTGACGTCGACAACCACCCGTTCCGGCATGTCCTTCGGCTTGCAGCGGGCATTGACCGAGTGCAGGTTCTGCTCGAGCATGCCGCCAAGCTTGACGCCGGGGGCGTCTTCGGCGCCGCGGAGTTCGATTTCAAGAACCATTTCGACCACCTCGTCGTCGGAGACGGAACGGAAGTCGGCGTGGAGAATTTCGTGATCGTAGGTGCCGTGCTGGACGGCCTTGAGGAGAACGTGCATCTTCTTGCCGCCGAAATCGAGATCGAGCAGCCGTTCGCCGCCCCGGAGAACAGCGAGGAACTCCTTCAGATCCATCGAGACATTGACGTTTTCCTTCAGACCCTTCCCGTAGATGACGCCGGGAAGACGGCCGGCCTTGCGGAGTTCGAAGACCTTGTACTTGCCGGTGCCTTCGCGTTCCTGGACTTTCAGTGTTGCCACGGTATTCTCCCTGTTGCATTCAATAGGCGTTTCGGTAATCCCCGAACCGCCCTCGGTGGTGACGCCCCGGCGGGTCGATGTCGAACCCGTACCCCGGTTCGCCGGAATATTTCTACGCAAACCTCCATGACGCGTTTACACGAACAGGAGCGAAATGCTCTTGTTCCGGTGAATATACGATATGCCTTCGGCGATGAGGGACGCCACCGAAATGACCTTGAGGTTCAGTTCCGGCGGGACATCCTCTTGCGGCGGCACGGTGTCGGTGACGATGACTTCGGTCGGCGCCGCCTCGAGAAGCCGCTCAAAGGCGTTCGACACGAACAGGCCGTGGGTGGCCATGGCCCGGACGGTGCGGGCGCCGTGTTCGCGGGCGGTCTTGATGGCGGCGGCCATGGAACCGGCCGACGTTATCATGTCGTCCGTGATGATGACGTCCTTGTCCTGGACATCGCCGATGACGTGGCCCGTCTCGACGACGACGTCGGAAATACGGCGTTTCTGGACGACGGCGACGCCGCAGCCGATGTGTTTCGCGTAGTTGTCCGCCATCTTCATCGAGCCGACGTCCGGCGCCATCACCACCGGGTTCTCCAGGTTCAATTTCCGGAGATAGCCGATGAAGGCGGGGAGCGCCTGGAGATGATCCATCATGATGTCGAAAAATCCCTGGATCTGCGCGGCATGCAGATCAAGGCAAAGGACGCGGTTGACGCCGCTGGCGGCGATGAGGTTGGCGACCAGCTTGGCGGTAATCGGGACCCGGCCTTCATGTTTCCGGTCCTGCCGGGCGTAGCCGAAGTAGGGGATGACGGCGGTGATGGACTTGGCGCTGGCGCGGCGGAGGGCGTCGACGATGACCAACAGTTCCATCAGGTTATCATTCACCTGCTGGCAGGTCGGCTGGATGACATAGGCGTCGATTCCACGGACGTCGTCGATGATGCGGACCTTTGTTTCGCTGTCCG
>JAJBTL010000381.1 GCA_020860865.1 Planctomycetota bacterium
GCCAAAGCCTGCCGCCGCCGGGGCGCCGCCCGGGTGGAGGAACTGCCGTTAGACCTTGCCGACACCGCTGCCCTCCGCCACATCGCGGCCGACGCCGACGCCCGCCAGGGCGGCATCGACATCCTCTGCAACATCGGCGGCGTCGGCATGCGCGGCCTCGCCACCGACACCGAACTGCCGGTCGCCCGCCACATTTTCGACACCGATTTCTGGGGAGCGGTGGAGCTGACCCGGGGCGTCGTCGGCCCGATGGTCGGTCGCGGCCGTGGCCAAATCGTCACCCTGACAGGCGTTCTCGGCAAGTTCGGCGCGCCCCGCCGGTCGTTCTACTCGGCCGCCAAGCACGCCCTCCACGGCTGGTGCGATTCCCTTCGGGAAGAACTCCTCGGCACCGGCGTCGGCGTCACCCTCCTGGTGCCTGGCTGGGTAAAGACGGAAATTTCGGAAAAGGCCCTGGAGGCGGACGGCCGCCACCACGGCCTCATGGACAAGGGCCAGGAACGCGGCATTTCGGCGGCGGAATGCGCCAAACGCGCCCTGCCGGCCATCGAAAAAGACGTTCCGGAACAGCTTATCGGCGGCATCGAATGCGGCGGCGTCTACCTGAACCGCATATGGCCCGCCCTGTTCCGCCGCTTTCTCCGCCGCCGGGGTATTGGGTAAATTACGCCTGCCTCAAGCTTTTCGTAAACTAACACGACAAGAGGGAAAGCCTTTTCGCAAGGCTTTCCCTCTTTCAGTGTTATTCGTAACGATAAGCGGCTGGTTTTTTAAAACCGATCGCCAGGCATCGGCAGGGCCCGCATGGCCGGCCGCGCCGTCACCTCGACCGGACTGTCGTCGCCGCGCCGGTGATTGCCGTTTCCGTTGTTCCCGATGGCGGTGCGGTTCACCGCGCCCCGGCCGACGATAATCCGGAGAACCCCGCCAAGCTGGTCAATCTGGGTCATCAGGCTGGCCGAACTGTCGTTCAACTGCACGCTGGCCTGGGCGTTCGACTCGGCGTGGCGGGCGTTTTGCTGGTTGACCTGGTCGATTTGCGAAACCGACTGGTTGATCTGCTCGAGACCCTGGGTTTGCTCGCCGGTGGCGACGTCGATTTCCTCGACCATCCTGGTAATCTTCTCCGTCGTGGCGGCGATTTCCTGAAAACTGGTCTCGATTTCCGAGGTGATGCGGACGCCGTTCCCGACCCGATCCACCGTGCCGGTAATGAGTTCGGCCGTGTCCTTGACCGCCTGGGCCGAGCGCTGCGCCAGGTTCCGGACCTCGTCCGCCACCACGGCGAAGCCCTTCCCGGCCTCGCCGGCGCGGGCGGCCTCGACCGCAGCGTTCAGGGCAAGGAGGTTGGTCTGGAAGGCGATTTCCTCGATGGTCTTGAGGATATTGCCGATTTTCTCCGATGAATCGCGGATTTCCGACATTGCCGTCGACATCCGGCCCACCGCCTCGGAGGACGCGGCGATTTGCCTCGAGTTGTCCTGCATACTGGTGTTGGCGGCCTGGGCGTTGTCCAGGTTTTTCCGCGCCATCGAGGTGATTTCCTCGAGGGCGGCCGACGTCTCCTCGAGGGAGGCGCTCTGGTTGGCCGATCCCTGGGACAGGGACGACGAACTGGTGGCGACGTCCCCGGTCATGCCGGCGACCTGGTTGGCGTCGGAGGAGAGGGCGGCAATGACCCGCGTCAGCGGTCCGGTCAGTTGCCGGCGAATCGTGATATAAAGAATAATCGATACGACAATGCCGAGAATGAGCGCGAACGTCGCCAGGCCCTGCATGGTGCGGACGCCGTTCCGGCCGGCGGCGGCGGCGGCCAGGATGTTCGAGTCCATGTTCTTCATCGTCTCTTCGGTGAAATGGTCGAGGGCGGCCATCGTCGCGGCCCGGGCCTCCCGCGTTTCACCCATAATGAAGCCGTCGGCGGCGGTGTAAAGCTGCCGGGCGCGGTCGACTTCCTCAATAATCATCTGGAATGTCGCGACGACCTGCCGGGCGGCAGCCAGGTGCTCGAGGAAGCGGGTGGTGATGGCGGCCTCGTTTTCCTCGTAGCCATCGGCGATGAGGGCGTAGACGTCGTGGGCGCTCTGGTGGAAGTCGCGGTGCGGTTTTGTCATGATGTCAAGGGCGCGGCGGATATTGTCGTTATGGCTGAACACCTCCTGCCCTTGTTCGAATCGGGTGCGCCAGCGGCCGAAGGCGCAGAGGTTGTCGGCCGAACCGACCTCGGGGCCGTCCGTCTCTTCCTTTGTAATCATTTCCCCAAGGCGGGCGGCGAGCTGGAAGTGGTCGCCACGGTATTGGTTCAGATCGCGGAGAAGGCCGTCCGGATTGAGGATGGTGGTGTCCTCCCACGCCTGGAGTTTGGCAACGCCTTCGTCGACAATCGTGTTACAGGCGGTGAGCTGGTTACGGACCTGGTTCCATTCGGCATTCAGGGTTTGCCAGCCGTTGACGACCGAGCCGCCACGGCGGAAAAGATCGCCGAGTTCGGCGCTGACCGCCGCCAGGGCCTCCTTCTGCTGCTGGAGAACGGCAAGCTGCTCCCGGCGTTCGTCCATGCCGAGGCTGGAATTGAGAAGCGTCCGCTGGGCCACGCTCATGCCCTGGATGACGGTTTCCGCCATGCGGAGGTCGCCGGCGGTGGCGACCTCGAACTCTATCACCCGCGCCTGCGTCTCATTGATACGGTTGACGCCCTGCCAGCCGACAATGCCACAGGCGACGGCAATCGCCACGACGACGGCGAACGCGACAAAAATCTTCGTGATTAAACTCATGTCCACTTCTCCTTCCGAGGGGACTCCGACGCAATTTTGGACAAAATCCTGCGCCTATTAATTTCAACGGTCTCCATGTGGTTGTCGACCTATTATACGAAAACATCTAATAAAAATCGGCGAGAACGAGTATCATAGTGAGGCATTGTGATCAATTTGAGTCTTGGTGTATCGAACCGAAGCCGAGTTTATTATTGTAGGCAATAAAAACCACCACTCCAGCTAATCTTTTACTTTACGGCATGTTACCAGTGCATAAAATGACGTATTTCACCATACTCAGGCGGTGTGGCGCGGCGATTAGGCGGTTGAGGAAATTGATTGTGTTTACCGCATCAGGTACCAATTAATTGCAATAATTTTACTGTCTGCCAATTACGGCAAACCAGTTCCAATATAAAGGTTTGCAAACCGAACCATCATACCGGTAGCATCGAACTACAAATTTTTGATTGTTATATTATCGTTAGTACCAGCCAGTGTTCCCTACTTATATGGATTGACCTGGCAAAAGCAATGACAAAGTATCCGGAATTTTTCATTTCCGACAAAAGCGTAATTCCGCGCCGGATCGCCTTCCGGAAATGCCAGTAGGATAGTGTCCGACAGGTAATTTTATGGCGCGAACAGGCTGTCCCGGTTCAGGTCCGGGCATTCGCTTTGTACTTGACTTTACTGCCGGGAGCGGCACAATCTACCCTTTTCCCATGCCGGCGCAGCGTCCGGCTACTAACCCGGCAAGACGCGCCGTCGGGTGGCGGGTGTCTATGTCTTCACTACCAAAAAACGAACGGCTGCGCGGAAAAGTGCGCATTGGCGAGATTTTCGCGACCGGCAGCCACGCCGCCGCCGGGACGGTCATGGCCATGGCCCGGCCCCGCCGGGACGATCCGGACCCGGAACAATCGGCGCCGACGCGACTCTGCGTGGTGGCGGGGAAAAAATTGGCCCGGTCGGCAGTGGTGCGAAACCGGCTCCGGCGCCGCCTCCGCGCCGCCTATCGGGCCGACAAATCGGCCTGCCCGGCCGGGTACGATGTTGTCCTTATCGCCCGGCGCGGCCTCGATTCAGCCCCGTGGGCCGAGGTCAGGCGGGATGTCGAAAAGGCCCTGGCCAGGGCAACGCGGGCATGACGTCCATGTGGCCGCCGCCGGTGCCGGCACCGGCCATCAGTCCCTGGCGCCGGCCGCTGTCCTGCCTTGCCATCTGGCTGGTGCGGGTGTACCAGCGGACGTTGAGCCGACTCTGGCCAAATATCTGCATGTACCACCCGAGTTGCAGCACCTACATGATCCACGCCATCACCCGGAAAGGCCTGATTCGCGGCCTCTTTATCGGCGGCTGGCGCATACTCCGTTGCCATCCGTTCGCCACCGGCGGCTACGACCCGCCACCCGGCTACGAGGACGCCATTCGGGACTACGAAGCCCGGGGGAGGACACAGGCACAGGATCATGAAGAAGCGGTGCGCGGTACCGACCAGTGACGCGCCGTCGTCGCCATAACCACCACCGGCCGAGGCCGGGATTTTCTTTTCTTCAAGCGTATTAGAAACGGGTACAGCCAGTGGACAACGACAAAAAGCAGCGATTCTTTTTCACCATGCTCATCGCCCTGACCGCCATGGTGGCGCTCCAATTTATCCTTCCGGAACCGGAAACGCCCCGGGCGCCGGAGGTGAGCCAGCACGGCGACCAGCGCCCGGCCAACGCGGCGCCGGCGGCGGCGGCGACGCCGACCGGAGCGCCGGCAACGTCAGTCCCGGCCGAAATCCGCCAGATTCAGGCCGATACCGAATACACCGTCACCGTCCGCGTTGGCGAGGAAGGGATTAACGCCCGTGGCTACGAGGCGGTTTTCTCCACCGTCGGCGGCGGCCTGAGCCGCTACCGCCTTCTCGGCTTTTTCCGGGTGCCGCTGGACGCGTCTCCGGAAAACCGCATCACCCTCCTGGACCGGATGGCGCCGGGCCGCGACAGCCTCCGTATCGACAACGCCTCCTTCGGCACCGGCCGCCAGGCGATGGAGCGGCTCCAGATGCGGGAAACCGCCCATGAACTGGTTGAAGTCCCCGCCTGGGCCGAAGTGACGCCGGAACCGGGACCGGACGTCATCCGCGGCGAACGCCTCGTTTTCCGCACCGTTGTCGGCGAGTGGGAAGTGCGGCGCGTCTACACCTTCCCCGGCCACGGCGGCGGCGCCGACTTCACGATAAACCTCGCCCTCGAATGGCAAAACCTATCCGAAGCGAACCAGATCCTCAGTTACGACCTGGTCGGCCCGGCCGGCCTCATGGCCGACGACGATTCGGCCCAGTTCAGCGCCATCAACATCCTCACCGCCCGCCAGCCGTCACCGTCCTCCGACGCGGTCGAAATGGAGACGAAGCTCATAAACGACCTGACCAAGGTCCGTTACATGGCGGACAAGGACAACCGCGCCAACCTGGCCTGGGTAGGCAGCAAGAACCGCTTTTTCGTCGCGACGATGTCGACGGACGCCAGCGCCCTCACCGAGTCCGACGGCGCCACCCGGCTCCTCTTCCCCGGTTCCCCCGCCTATATGCCGACGGAACCCGACGTCATCGCCAACCTGAAACACCAGCCCGTCGTCACCACAAACGTCGGCGACGTCACCGCCTTTTCGGAAGTCAGCCTCACCGTCGAGGCCGGCGTCGTCCGGACCGGTGAAGCCTATACCGCCAACTACCTCCTCTACGCCGGACCGGCCGTCGACGCTTTCCTCGGCGACGCCGACGACCGCCTCGCCGGCGTCGTCCATTATTCCTGGAGCTTCCTCGACTATATCAGCCGCTTCATGGTCAGGGTCCTGACCTTCCTCGACCAGGTGTTCGGGAACTACGGCGTCGCCATCATCGTCATGACCATCATCATCAAACTGATTCTGCATCCCCTTAACCTGAAGTCCTTCGTCTCCATTAACAATATGTCTAAGCTGGCGCCGCAGATGAAAGAAATCCAGAAGAAGTACGGGAGCGACCGGGCCAAGATGCAGGTGGAAATGAGTAAGTTTTACAAGGAGAACGGCGTCTCCATGGCTGGCGGCTGCCTGCCGGTCTTTCTCCAACTGCCCATCTTCATCGCCCTCTACGGCGCGTTTTCCCAGGGCTTTTCCATGCGTCACGCCCCGTTCCTGGCGCCGTGGATCAAGGACCTGTCGAAGCCGGACAGCCTGTTCGACTTCGGCTTCTCCCTGCCCCTGGTCGGCTGGAGCCAGTTGAGCCTGTTGCCGATACTCTACTTCGTCCTCCAGTACATTCAGATGAGCCTGCAGCCGAAGCCGTCCGACCCGCAACAGGCCCAGCAGCAGAAGATCATGAAGATCATGCCCCTCATGTTTGTCTTCATCTTCTACACGATGCCGGCCGGGCTGGTCCTTTACTTCACCATCTCCGCCCTCTGCGGCGTTGCCGAAAACGCCTATATGCGGAAAATCCTTCTGCCGAAGCTCGGCCTCGGCGACGTCCCGGCCGCCGGCGTCGGCGTCACTGTCGAGCCCTCGGTCAAGGCCGGGTCCGGCGCCGCCGGTGTTCAGACCAAGGACGGCAAGCACAAGAAGAAAAAGAAATAACGTAGATTCTCGAGTATAAGGAATGCCATGCAGCTTTGCATCCGTTTTGGCTCCGTACAAGTGTGTGGATGAAGCATTGTACCGGAGCGAAATCGGCGACGTTCTGACAGCCGCCTCTTCATCGATATGTCGGACTGAACCCCTTCCCTGAACCGCTCCGAACAGCGGGAGGGAAGGCCCCAGCCGATGTGCCGATGCATCGTTTTGCCGCCGTGGACAGTGCTCTGTCCGCGGTGGTTCTTTTTTAAAGAGACGATGCGGAAGGCGGGTGCTGTATGACACGAGGTAACTCTATAACAAAAGATCTCTTCCTTTTTGCCCTTCCCATGCTGGTCGGGAATATGCTGCAATCCTGCTACAACATGGTCGACATGGCGATTGTCGGGCGCTATGTCGGCCGGGACGCCCTAGCGGCCGTGAGTAACACCGCCATGCTCTGTTTTATCAGTAATTCCATTTGCATAGGGTTCACCATTGGCGGCACGGTGCTGGTCGCGAAATATCGGGGAGCGGGCGACCCGGACAGGCAACGGGATGTCATCCAGACCCTGTTCGCCCTGTCCGCTTTCGGCGGCATTGTTCTGACCATCCTGAATTACTTCCTGTACCGGCCCATAATCGGATTGATGGGACTCCCCGCCGAGGCCCTGCCGTATGCATTGGAATACATGGACATCGTCATCGCCGGCAATGTCTTCGTATTTGGCTACAACGCGGCCTGCGCCGTCCTCCGTGGGTTCCATGATTCACGCCGGCCGGTCTACGCCGTGGCGGTAGCGGCGGTGGTTAATACCGTCCTCGACTTCGCCCTGGTCGGCTGGCTCCAGTGGGGCGTCGGCGGCGCCGCCGTCGCGACGGTACTGGCACAGGCCCTCTCGTGCGGTGTGGCGGTCCATCTTCTCCACGGCAAACTGTCGGCCATAGGGAACCATGCCGGTCACCCGCTCAGGATGAAAATCAGGCCGGAGATGCTCCGGGATCTTCTCCGCCTCGGACTGCCGACAGCCCTCCATTCCGCCGTCCTCAATGTCAGTTACATGATAGTCACCGCCATGTTCAACCAGTTCGGCACGACGATGGCGGCGGCGGCCGGAGTCGGCCTGAAAGTGAACACGTTTGTCGCCATGCCGTGCTGGGCGGTCGGCCACGCCGTCACCGCCATGGCCGGGCACGCAATGGGCGGGAAGCGCCCGGACCTGGCCGCGACGGTGGCGCGGAAAGGAATTTTGATAGGAATGACCCTTACGGGCGCGCTCCTTCTCCTGGTGCACCTGTTTATACGGCCGTTCCTCGGGTTGTTTTCAACCGACCCTGTCGTCGTCGACTACGGCGTCCTCTATCTCCGGACATGCTGCTCCTTCAATTTTCTTCCTTATGTGGTGATGTTCACCCTGAACTGTTTCGCCGTCGGCGTCGACGCTCCGCTCTTTTCGATGGCGAACTCCCTCCTCCAATCGGTCGCTCTCCGCCTCGGGCTCAGCTTCCTTTTCACCGTCTGGATGGAGACGGGTTTTCTCGGCCTCTGCCTGGCCGAAGCGGCGTCGCCTCTAATTCCCTGCCTGCTTGGCCTGCTATTTTTTTACCGGGGGAATTGGCGGAGGAGTGGATAAGCATCCGGAGACATGTATAATCCAACCCTTCCGGAACAGACGTTGTTTTCGGTATCACTGTACGAATCGGAGTCGGGCACCATGCCGTCATTACTCGTCAACGAAATATTCCATTCCATCCAGGGCGAATCGACCCGGGCCGGCCGGCCGTGCAGCTTTATCCGCCTCGCCGGCTGCAACCTCGAATGCGCCTGGTGTGACACCCGGTATTCCCTGACCGAGACCGGCCGCGACCTGCCGCTCCCGCTCATCCTCGAGGCCATCCGCCCCACCGCGCCGGCCTCGCCGAAATCACCGGCGGCGAACCTCTTCTCCAACCGGCCACGCCCGAACTGGCCCGTCGCCTCCTGGCCGAAGGCTACGAGGTGCTCGTGGAGACAAACGGCTCCCTGGACATTTCCGTCCTCCCCTATCCTGTCGCCAGGATTATGGACCTGAAACCGCCGTCGTCCGGCATGGCGGCGAAAAACCGTCTCGAGAACTTCGTCCATATCCGCCACGGCGACGAGATAAAAATCGGCATTGCCGACCGAATGGATTATGATTGGGCCAGGACAGTCCTCCAGGACGACAACTTTCCGCGCCGGGTGACGACGTCCCTGTCGCCGGTGCACGGCAAGGTCACCCCGGCCACCCTGGCCGAGTGGATCCTTGACGACGCCCTGCCGGTCCGCCTGAACCTCCAGCTGCACCGCTTTATCTGGCCCGATATCGAACGGGGAGTGTAACGCATGGCCACGGACGACGACGCCCTGGAAGCCTACGAAAATCTCTGCACCCGCTGCGGCGTTTGCTGCCACCAAAAGGTCCGCTTCGGCGATGTCGTCGTCATTACGGATGTTCCCTGCGAGTTCCTGGACACCGAGACCAACCTCTGCACCGTCTATCCGGAGCGGTTCGCGAAGCAGCCCCTCTGCTCCAGTGCCGCCACATCGGTGACGCTCCAGAGCCTTCCGGCCGATTGCCCCTATGTCCGGAACGTGGTCGGCTACCAGGCGCCCGTCCGCCTGGAAGACCACCCGGAATACGAAGACGCCATCAACTCCCTCTTCCCCGAGCGCCTCGCCAGACCCGACAGCCCGGCCCGCGCCCGGGACAAGGCCCGCCGCGCCCGTTACGGACGCGGTAAAAAGTAGAAGCCGGTGGAACGACCGAAAATTTCATAACTCCGGGAATCAAAAAAAAGCCTTACCGAAAATCGGTAAGGCTTTTTACTCATGTTTGGCTATCTCACGGCATAGCAGACGGCGTGGTTTAAGGAGTTATCGT